>NZ_JAWLQI010000001.1:0-193699 GCF_036997785.1 Brachyspira pulli | reverse complement strand
TGACAAACTTAAAAATTTTCAGTATATACAAATAGCTTTGATTTATATTTAATATTTATTAATTTAATATAAATCAAAGCTATTTTTAATTTAATATATTTTTTAATTGAAATTATTAAAAAATCACTTTATTATAAGGACAAAAAATTATAATAAAGTTGGTTTATATATGAAAAAAAGAATTCTTTTATTAGGAGCTACAGGCTCTATTGGTACTAATACTTGTTCTGTTGTTAGAGAGTTTTGCAATGATTTTGAAATAGTAGGAATGTCTACAAATAGTAAAATAGATGTATTAAGAACTTTATGCATAGAGTTTAAACCTAAAACAGTTAATATATCCGATAAAAGTGCTGCTAATATTTTTAAAGATTATGATTGTACAGATAATATAAATATTCATGATGGAAGCATTGCTGATTTTGTTAAAAATACTGATTTTGATATATTAGTAAATGCCCTTACAGGATATGCAGGATTTTTACCTACAATAGAAGCTATAAAAAAAGGTAAGACTGTAGCATTAGCAAATAAAGAAACATTAGTTGTAGGCGGTGATATAATCAATGAATTATTAATAAAACATAATGCCAAATTAATACCTATAGACAGCGAACATTCTGCAATATTCCAAATACTCAACCATTTTAAAAAGGAATCATTATCTAAAGTTATAATAACAGCATCAGGCGGGCCTTTCTTTAGAACACCTAAAGAAGAATTAAAAAATGTTACCGTTGAAATGGCTTTAAAACACCCAACTTGGGCTATGGGCAGTAAAATAACTATTGACAGTGCTACTATGATGAATAAAGGCTTTGAAGTTATAGAAGCACATCATTTATTTAATTTAGATTATGATAAAATAGAAACTATTATTCACCCTCAAAGTTTAATACATTCTATGGTAGAATTTGTTGATGGTGAAATATATGCACAAATTGGTAAGAATGATATGCGTCTTCCTATACAGCATGCATTAACTTATCCAGAAATAAGAAACACTCCTTTTGAAAAATTAAAATTATATGAACATCCTGAAATCAATTTTTATAAGATGGATTTTGATAAATTTGTAATGTTAAAATTAGCTTATGAATGCGGAAAAAAAGGAGGACTTTATCCTTGTGTTTTGAATGCTGCTAATGAAATATGTGTGTATTCATTCTTAGAAAAGAAAATAGGTTTTACTGATATATTTGATATTGTAACAAAAGTATGCGACAGAAAAATAAATATACCTCTTTCCGTTGATAATATTATTAATATGGATAGTGAAATCAGAAAAGAAACAAGATGGATAATAGACTCTATGATTAATAAATAAAATAAAAATTTGTTGTAATTGATAATTTTTACTTTATAATATATCATTATCAAAAAATATTTTAAGGAAATATTATGCGTTTATCGAAACTATTTATGCCAACTTTAAAAGAAGCTCCTAGCGATGCTATAATAGCTTCAAATAAATTGATGTTGAGAGCTGCACTTGCAAGAAAAATATCAAATGGACTTTATTCTTATTTACCTCTTGGAGTTAGAGTATTAAACAAAATATCTAATATTATACGTGAAGAAATGGATGCTATAGGTTCTAATGAATGCATAATGCCCATACTTGTTTCAAAGGAATTATTGACTCCTTCAGGAAGATGGGAAAGATTCAAAAAAGAATTATTCAGATTAAAAGACAGAAATGATGTTGATATGGCAATGGGGCCTACTCATGAGGAAGCATTCACTATAACAGCACAAAATGAAATACAATCATATAAAGATTTTCCATTAACTTTATATCAAATACATACTAAATTCAGAGATGAAATACGTCCTAGATTCGGAGTTATACGTTCTAAAGAATTCACAATGAAAGATGCTTATTCATTTCATATAACTAAAGAATGTCTTGATAAAACTTATAATGATATGAGCGGAGCATATACAAGAATATTCAAAAGAATGGGACTTGATACAGTTAGTGTAAAAGCTGACAGCGGGGCAATGGGCGGTGAAGGCAGCGAAGAATTTATGGTTTTAAGCGAAGTAGGTGAGGAAACTATTATTTTCTGTTCTAAATGTAATTACAGAGCTAATGTTGAAAAAGCTAATGTAAAAGAAGATGAAGTTGCTAAATCTTACACAGATAAAGCATTAGAAGAAGTTCATACTCCTGATATAAAAACAATTAATGATTTAGAAAAATTCTTTAATACAACTTCAGACAATTTTATAAAAAGTATAATATACAAAACTGAAGAAGGTGAAGTTATATTGGTTGCTATAAGAGGTGATTTAGAAATTAATGAAACTAAATTATCTAATGCATTAGGCGGACTTGATTTAGAACTTGCTGATGAAGAAACTGTAAAAGAAGTTACAGGAGCTAGAGTAGGTTTTGCTTCTCCTATAGGATTAAAGAAGAAAATAAGAATATTTGCTGATAACTCTATCAAATCAGTAGCTGATGCAATAGTAGGCGGAAATAAAGATGATACTCATATCAAAAATGTTAATATAACAAGAGATTTTAATATTGATGTATGGGGTGATTTCAGAGTAGCTAAAGAAGGAGATAAATGTCCTCAATGCGGAGAAAAATTGTATCAGAAAAAAGGTTTAGAGTTAGGACATATTTTCAAACTTGGTGATAAATATACTGAAGCATTTAATTTCAAAGTATTAGATGAAAACAACAAAGAAATAACTCCTATAATGGGCTGTTATGGTATTGGAGTTAATAGAGCTTTAGCTTCTGTTATAGAACAGAACTATGATGATAAAGGTATAATATTCCCTATAAGTGTTGCTCCTTATGAGGCTATAGTTGTAGCTATTGATAAAGAGGGAGAAGAATCATTCCAAAAAGCAGAAGAAATATATAATGCTCTAAATGCTTTAGGTGTTGAAACTATGTTTGATGATAGAAAAGAAAGATTAGGTGTTAAACTTAATGACTGTGATTTAATAGGAATACCTATGAGAATAATGGTTGGTAAAAAATCACTTCAACGCGGAGTAGTTGAGTTCAAACTTAGAAGTTCATCTGAAAGTATTGAAATTAAAGTTGAAGAAATAGTTGAATATGTGAAAAACAAAAAACAAGAATTATTCAATGAAATAAATAGCAGATTATAATAAATACAACTCTATAAATTTATAAAATGAATAAGATAAGTATTATATGCTTTCTTATTCATTTTATTTTTTAAATTGAATTATGGAAAATATAGAAATAGTAAACAATATCGATGAGAATATAATAGATTCTATTTTTTTAATAGCTTCAAAAAGCGAATATATATATTTATCTAAAGACTATATAAAACAGTATATAGAAGATGAATATCATAAAGTTATAATAATCAAAAATGAAAATATAATAGTTGGATTTTTAATATATTTTTTATTATCTCCAGATGCAGATATAATATTCATAGCTACTTATCCAAATGATAAAGGATACGGAAAAAAGTTATTATCATACTTATTTAAAGATGCAAAGAATAATAATGTAAGCAGCATTAAATTAGATTTACATGAAAATAATACAAAAGCTAAATATTTTTATCTTAATAATGGATTTAAAAAAATAGCCATCAGAAAAAAATACTATGATAATCAATTTAATGCTGTCATAATGGAAAAAGAATTAAATTAATTTTTTATTCATAAAATATAATTAATGGAATTTCTTAAATGCTAATATACAAAATATACTAAATATAATATTAGGTACCCAAGCTGCTATAAAAGCATTAATATTTCCAGCTTCTCCCATAGATCTAAATATCATTACAACAGAGTAATAAAATAAAGCGACAAGAATTACTAACACTAAACTAACCACTAAAACACTTTGTGTAGAAAATTTAGAAAATAATGATGCAAGCATAACTATGATAAAACCTGAAAAACAATATGATATTCTATAATGAAAATCTGTTTCATATTTTAATGTAGCCATATTTATTTCTTTACGTAATTTAATAAATTTATATTCGTATGATAAACTCATAGAATCTAATGGCGGAGTAGGTATAAAATGCCTTTCCTTTTCTTTTACATCTAACGGATAATTAGTTATTTTTTCTACACTAATTTCTTTATTTTCAGTAAATTTTGTTAATGTTCCTTTCGTTACATACCATTTATCTTCTTCTTGCATCCATTGAACTTTAGGAGATGATATTCTCATTTCTATTCCTCCATCATCTCTTAATTTTAATATTATTGCATTGATCATATACTTATCTTTGTAAGAATAATCTTCTAAAAAATATACATAATTATCTGCACCAAATAAAGTCCAATCACCGCTAAACTCTCTTTCCCCTTTCCCCTTAATAAAATCGTTTATATCAAAGGCTTTTTTATTTAATGGAGCTGCAACAAACTCCCAAAAAAATACAAGAGAGGTACATAAAAAAATAACTATAATAAAGATAGGAGTAGAAAATTTAAATAAACTAATACCTGAATTTTCTATAGCTATCATTTCTTTGTTTTTTACAAAAGTTCCCAAAACATAGGTGGAAGAAAACATCAATGCGATTGGGAAAATATAATAAGTATAAAAAGGTATTTTACATAAATGATATGACAGAAAATATTTTATATTATGCATATTCTGAGTATAAGTAGATAATCTTGAACTTATCTCAGCCACTGTAATTAATATTACAAATAATATCAATGCCCCAAAGAAAAAAGATAGGAACTCTTTTAATAAATAAACATTTAATTTTTTCATTAACTTACATCTATACCATATTCTTGATTAAGTTCATTTAATTCATCAGTTATAGCATTATGCAATTCTTTAATTTTTTCCAATAAAGCAGAAGGCTTAGATTTACTGCTTTTACCAGAACCAAAAATTTTACTTATTTTTCTTTTAGCTTGTACTAATGTTTCAGCTTTTACTTTAGGGTCTGGAATAAATTTTGAAGCGTCCATACCAAGTAAAGCTGCCATATATAACATACCTTCATAACCAAAATTATTATCTATATCAGGCCCAAATGATTTAATCTTTTCAAAATTTTCTTTACCATTTTGCATACATTCTATAGAAGCTGAATATAATTCACTAGCTTTATATTGGAAGAATGGTATTAATCTATCATAATTTTCATTAGGATAAACATTAGCTAAATCTTCAAGTGTCCAACTAAGTCTTAAAGCACATAATGCCTTTTTTAATGTAGGAGCAGTATCTTTACCATGATAACGATAACCATCTAAAGCTAGAAAATAACTTGCTGCACCTTCCATCAATGTTCTATGTCTTTTAAAATCTATATCATTGCCAAAAAATTCATGCATATATTTAGCTCTTAATTTTGCTCCATCTGCTGCTTCCTCTTTTTTCTTATGATCTATTAGTTGAAAATCCTCTTGAAAAGCTGCATATAAACAATTAGGGCAAACTACAACTACATATATCAATGGATAAACCACACCATATTTTTTACTTTTTTCATAGGTTCTTCTTAAATCATCTCTCAATTTACCAGCTATTAACCTTCCGCCGCCTGTAAGAAGCATTTCATGATAGAACTCAGAATTACATATAGGGCAAGTTCTTGGGTTTTTCTCTATAAACGATATTTTTGGTTGATCATCACTCATAAAAAATCCTACTTTATAGTTATTCTAATAAACATTTTTAATTAAAAAACGTCAAATTTATTATCGACTTATTTCAATTTTTCAATATCACTTATATTGAATTTAGTCATTCTTAATTCGCTAAAAACTGTATTATAATATATTATATACAAATACGGATACTGTGCGGCTATTAATCTCATATTACCGCTGCTAGGCCCTAAAACAGATAAATCTATTATTCTATCATCCATAAATAAATACTTATTTCCATCTTCTTTAGTATATAAAACCATCATTTGTGCTGCATAATTCAATGCTGAATCTAATGAAATTATATTTGTATTTTCTGTTGTTATAACTCCATTTGTAAATACACCATCATAAAATCTTGTATAATTGATAGTTTGTTGATTATCTTTGGTCAAATATACTATATTAAATCTATTATGAGCCTCATGAGTTATGGAATACATACCTGCATTTGTTACAATAGCTCTATCATCAAAAAATTTGAATGCTGTATTAGTTTTTCTTGAACCATAAAAAATGTTTCCTGTTTTATATTCATGCATATAAAGAGCATATCCGTCCTTTTCACCTACAGCGAAAAAGCTATCAACAGGATTATTAGTATAAACAAAATCAGAGAAAAAATTATCTCTATAGAATCTTGTTACAGATAAAGTACCTCTATTATCTACAAAAAACAATGTTGGATAATAAAAAGCTGACATTACTAATTGTAAATCTACTATTTTTCTATTTTGCCTTAAATCCATAGCATAATTATTAAAATAGCCAGCATTATTATTAACATATAGTATTTTATTTTCTTTATTATATGCTATATGAATATTGCTGTTATTTGTAGTAATACTTATTAAATTCCCCAAAGCCCTATCATTATCTAATATGGTTCTTGTGAATTTACCTTCTTTCCCAGTAACATATACCGCAGTATTAAGTAAATCATCATAATATGCAAAATGTACATTATTATAACCATCTACAAATAATTCACTAATATACGGCTCTTTTCTTAAAGATGCAATACTCCAAGTAGAAAGCGATTCAAATCCGCTCATTCTTACATAATGCTCTGTAAGTGGTGGAGCATCTTTTTTTACTTCTTTTTGATATTGTCCTGTTAAATTAGCATATAAAAAAACTAGAGCAGTGACAATTAATATACTACTTTTTCTTAGATTTTTTACCATTTTCTATTTTTTCTACGGATTCAATACCTTCTTCTTTTGGTCTTATAAATCTGCATTTTATTACATTACCTTTTTCATCAAGCAATGCTTTGATATGAGAATAGTAAAATATACAATGTTCTATATAAGCATTATCATCAACAATAGAACCATATAAATAACTTACACCTTTTATTAATACATTAGTACCTATCTTTACAGGGTGATTATCACTTCCTGTAATATTAACTCCTCTTTCTAATGTTGTATTTTCACCTATATAAACATTTCCTTTAATTTGATCTCCAGAATATATATGAACATTATTTTCTAATATAAGTTTCTGATTTTCTAAACAAGAAAGAAGGACATTATCTCCTATATAAGCATTTTCACCAAGATGTACATTTCCCTCTATTTTAGCACCATGAGATATTGTCACACCATAATTAAGTGTAACACCTTTTCCAATATAAGCACCTTTTCCAACATATATATCAAGAGGTTTTTCATCTTTATCTCTTTCCAATATTTGTTCTACAACAGAATCATCAATAAAGAAATCTTCAGCATCATATATAGTGATTATATTTTTTAATTTATTATAAACATTTGATCTTGCTATAGATTCCATCTCTTTAAGAACTGTTTTATCATTAAATCCTAAAACAACTCTATTGTCTTTAGGCATATAAGTAGAAATAGTTAAATTATTATTGATAAAAATTTCTATTAAGTCAGTTAAATAAAGTTCATTTTGTGCATTATTAGCTTCTAATTTTTGTATCAATTCTTCTAAAGGCTTCATTTTGAAACCATATATTCCAGCTACATATTCATTAAAATTGTCTAACAATTCATCTTTTTCATAAGAAAATTTCTCATCTTTATAATTTTTATAAAGTTTTTCTTCATCTTTCATTGCTAGAATATCTTTATATTCAATAACACCAACAACATTACCTTGAGAACCTTGTCTGTATTTACTTTTATTTCCATCAGAAGTTAATCCTCTGCTTCTAAGTATTCTTCCATAATAGTTACTGCCTTTAGGACCATCATACATAGCAGTCATAACTATCATGTCTGTTTTAGACTTCAAAAATTCTTCATGGAATTCCTTCATAGTTTCAGAATCTATAAGTCCCATATCAGCATATATTACATAACAATACTTAATATTTTTTAGATCACTCTTTTCAAGTCCAACTTTAACAGCATGACCAGTCCCCCTCTGTTCTTCCTGATAAGCAAAATTAGTATTAGATTGCTTGCCAACTGCATTAGCAACATCTAACGCTTTTATACCAACTACTATAGTAATATTAGTCTTAGGCATACCATTTTTTACAGCAAGTCTAACTCTTTCTATACTTGGCACTCCCCATATAGTATGAAGCATTTTAGATGTAGAGCTTCTTATTCTTTTGCCATGACCAGCTGCCAATATTATCACTAAAGTATCATTTTTAGAAAATTTTGATGATAATGAAGCAAGAGCATTTTCAATTTCAACTACATTTTTTTCCATAATAGTAACTCCTATTTACTTATCATTTATTTTTTACTTTGTTTGTTTGTATATATTTGTTCAAACACAGGTTTTTTTATATTTGGAAGTTCATTAAGACTTTTTTGAGTATTTTCAGTATTAGTATTTTTATCTAATTCTTCTTTAGCTTTCAAAATATCTTCTAAGCTATTTTTTTTATAATTATTTGGAAGAAAAGTATTTTTACTATCTAACTCTAATTTATCATTATTTTTATTTTGATTAAATGTTTCATCTTCTTTTAACCATTTTCTCAAAACTTTAACAATAGATTCTGACAATTTATCTAATTTCTGTTTAACTCTTACATTTCCGCCAAGATTTGAATCTTCTTTAATTATGAGTCTATACAACTGCATAGCCTTTATTACATTTTTCTTTTCAAAATTATAATAATCAGCTACTTTTTCTATACCGCCAAAATAGGAAGCGGTAAGATAACATCTATAAGCACCTTCTATATCTTTTTGATTAAAAAGTTCATTTCCCTTTCTAACCAAAGCACTTCTTGTAGAATCTTTTATTTCCATGATATATATTATATACCTATAATGGAAAACTGCAAGTATTAATTTTATATATAAGTAGATTATATAAAACTTTATTTCATTTCTAATTTCATTTCTTTTATCATACTATAACCAAGAGGTACAGCTAATATAAATGTTAATAAATCTGCAAAAGGCTGAGCAATTTCTATACCTGTTATTCCTAAAAATTTAGGGAATATATAAATTATAGGCACAAGAAATATACCCTGTTTAGCTATAGCTAAAATAGAAGCTCTTATAGTTTTTCTAGTAGTTTGAAGCATCATACTTGATAAAGTTATAAGCCCCCATAATGGCAAACTTAATGCCTGATATTTTAATGCTCTATTAGCAACATCAAGTAAAGTTATATCTTTATCATTAAATAAATGAACTATCTGTGATGAATAAATATATATTATAATAGCTAATATTAATAAAACAAATGTAGATATTTTTACACAAAAATAAAATGCATCTATAACTCTTGAATACTTTTTAGCTCCATAATTGAATCCGCATACTGGCTGAAAACCTTGTCCGAAACCTATAATAGCTGAATTAGCAAACATAGCAACTCTATTAACGATAGACATAGCAGCTATTGCAGCATCACCGAATGGAGCAGAAGCGGTATTTAAAAATGCTGTAGAAAAACTTGATATACTCTGTCTGCAAAGACTTGGAAGTCCTCCTATAACAATAGCTTTATATTTTTGCAAACTTGGCGAAAAATCTCTTATATTTATTGGCAAAGTTCCCCATACATTAGTGCCTACTAAAAGTATACAAAAACCAACAAATTGACTTATTATAGTTCCTATAGCTGCACCTTTTACTCCCATATCAAAATAAAATATTAATATAGGGTCTAATATAATATTTAGAATTGCTCCTGTTATTAATCCTATCATTGCAAATACAGCATTTCCTTGAAGTCTTAATTGATTATTAAGTACAAGCGAAGCGGTCATATATGGTGCACCTATTAAAATATATTTCATATAGCTAATAGAATAGGGTAATATAGTTTCTGTTGAACCTAGCATATATGCTAAAGGTTTAATAAAAACAATTCCGCAGACAAGAATAATAAAACCAACTATCATTGCTGATAAAAATCCAGTAGCTGCCATTTTTGAAGCTTCTTCTGTTTCTTTAGCTCCAAGTTTTAATGAAATATAATTACCTGAACCATGTCCAAAGAAAAATCCTATAGCCTGTATTATTGCCATCATAGAAAATACTATTCCTACTGCCGCAGTTGATTGAGTATTAATTTTACTTACAAAAAAAGTATCTGCCATATTATAAAACGACGTTGTAAGCATACTAATTATAGTTGGTATTCCCAATTTTATAACTAAAGTTTCCACATTAGATTCTGTTAATTGTTTAAATTTTTTATTCTGCTTTTCTGTTTCCTTAGACTTAACATCACAATCCATAATACCTTCTTTATATAGCAATTTTAAAAAGAGTATATAGCTTTTTATTTATAACCGCAATATGTTTTTTTATTTGACTTTTTTTATTTATTTAGTACTATAGTATGAGTAAACATAATGTTAGGAATATTAATATGAATAATAACGTAGAACAATTTATAAGTACTTTAGAAAATAAAGATGAATATACATTTACATTAGAAATATCACCTCAAGCAAAATATGACTTAGGATATATAGAAGAAAAAATAAATGCTTCAAATATATCAGATTATATAAATGCATTTGTAGTTACTGATTCTCCATTTGCCAATTTAAAAATATCTTCAATACTTGCTGCATTACAGTTACAGCAAAGATTAAATAATAACAAACCTTTCATTGCTACTCAAACTATGAGAGATAAAAACTCAATAGCTTTACAAAATGATTTAATAGGAGCTAATTATTTTGATATAAGAATGGTGCTTGCTGTTACTGGAGATGCCATAGCTAATGGTAATCAAAAACAAGCAAAAGCTGTATTTGAAGGAAATTCAGAATTACTTATAAGTATAATAAAAGATTTAAATAGAGGAAAAAGTTTAGGTGATTTTATTTTCAAAGAACCATTAAAACCTATATACCCATTCTGCGTTATTAATAGTTATGCAAAAAATAACGATACATTAAAAGTAAGACTTGCTAAAAAAGCTAATTCTGGTGTTAAAGCGATATTTACTCAGCCTATATATGAAGCTGAAAGACTAGAATTATTATTAAAGTGGATAGATGAACTTCCTTTAAAAGAAAAACCTGTATTAGTACCAGGATTCTTTCCAATACTAACTTATAAAACAGCTTACTTTATATATTATAAACTTCCTGGTGCTTATATTCCAGAAACTTGGCTAAATAAATTAAAAGAGGCTAGCGATAAATCCCCTGAGGAAGAAAAAAAAGTTGCAGTAGAATTATCAACTAACTTATTTAATGATATGATAAAGATTCATAAGAAAATGCATATCATGAGTATGAACAATTATGATTTTGTTGTTAACTTATTAAAAAATATAAAATAAATTAATTAGCAAAATAATATGAATCTTCACAGAATGAGATTATAGCACATGTACTAAGCTCTGGATCCATCATATAACTTTCTGTAAGTATAACATTGAATTCTTCTGGCTTTAATTTGTCAAAAATAATTCTGTTGCCGTACATATTTGAAAGTGCTTTATATCCGAAAGAATATCTGCAGCCCACATGTTTCCTTTTACCATTATTTTTTAGATGAAGTAAGTTTTCCATATGAGTTTGAAGTATATCAACATAATTTTCTATAATATGCGTTCCTAATGCATTATAGAAATAATATTCTTTATATTCATCATTATCATATAAACCTTTCAAAAATTGATGAAATTTTATTCCAAGACTTACAAGAGTAAAACCTATAGTATCTTCTTCTTTATCAAAAAAATCTACTATTGAATTGTAAGGTTCTTTTTCCATACGCTCCAAAGGAATTTCTATTTTTTCATTCTTTAATTCATTAGTTTCAAAATCTACATTATATATGTATAATTTATCATTTTCTGTAATAGTCTTATAAAAACCATAAATCATTACAGGTTCAATTAAATTATTTTCTATGATATTACTTTTCATTTCTTCGTATTTAGGTTCTACTTTTGTTTTAATCATCTCATTATACTTTTCCATATCTTGATTCTTTGTAGAATATCCGAAACCTGCTCTAAAAAGACGTACTTTGTTAATCATATCAAAAGCTTCTTTTTCTATTTGTTTGTTGAACTCAAAAACTTTTCTTCCATAAAATGGAGGCTTATTTATATAATGTTCATGATTTTTATGATTTATTTCAGGCATTGCTGTTAGTGTCCTTTAATTATTATTTTCTTTATCTCTGTCAGCTATTATCTCTTTTATTGCTAAAATATCATCAAATCCGTCTTTACAGTAAAATATTTTAGCAGTATCTCCATAAACTTTTTTACAATTATTTTCTACAAACTCTTTTGTAAGTGCAGCTCCTCCAAGTATAATAGGTATTTTCAAGCCTTTCTCTCTTATATAGGCAAGATTATCTTTCATCACTTCAGTAGATTTTACTAAAAGACCAGACATTCCTATGCAGTCTGCATTATGTTCATGATATGCCTCTAAAAATTTTTCTATAGGAACTTTAGTACCAATATTAACAGTTTCAAATCCATTATTTTTTATGATGATTTCAACTAAATTTTTACCAACATCATGCACATCTCCTGCCACAGTACCAAGTATTATTTTGGCTGTTTTTTCTTGTTTCTTCTTCTCTAAAAATTCAGATAAGAAGTCAACACTTTTCTTCATTACTTCGGCAGAACCTAAAACAAAAGGAAGTTGTATAGTACCTTCACCAAATTTTACACCAATATCAGCCATAGTTGGAAGAAGTATTTCATTAATTATAGCCTGTGCAAATTTCTTTTCTCCTCCAAACTCTTCGCTATTTTCTTTTACTTCATTAAGTAAGTTTTGCATATCTTTCCATTCACCGTCAAGCATAGCATCTCTTATAGCTTCCCTTATAGGCTTTTTGATATTTTCTTCCTTATTAAGTTCTTTTTTTTCTTTTTTATCAGATAAATGATTTATATAATTTATTAAAGGTTCTTTGGTATTACTTTTATTGTAAATCAATTCTCTTGCTAATTCTATTTCTTTTTCATCTATCTTTGAAAGAGGAAGTATTTGAGCTACATTAACAATTGCAGTAGTAAGGCCATGATTAATAGCTTCATACAAAAATACAGAATTCATTATCTTTCTTGCTTCTTCTTTAAGTCCGAAAGATATATTCGATACTCCTAAACTTATAGAACATTCAGGATATTTTTTTGATAATTCTTTAATAGCATTTAAAGTTTCAACTCCCGCTAAAAAGCTTTTTTCATCACCGCTTGCAAGTGTAAATGTAAGGGGGTCAAATATTATATCATGAGGAAGTATCTTATGAACATTAACAGCACGCTCATACATTCTTTCAGCCATTCTCAATTTATCTTCACAAGTAAATGCCATTGATTTTTCATCTATTGTAAGAAGCATAATAGAAGCTCCATATCTTTTAGCCAATGAACATATAGTATCAAATTTTTCTTCGCCTTGTTCCATATTGGCAGAGTTTATTATTGGCTTTCCGCCATACACTTTTAAAGCAGATTCTATAACATTAGGTTTTATTGCATCAATAACCAAAGGCAGAGAAATTTGTTTAACATAAGCAGAAATAATTTTTGTAATATCTTCTACTTCATCGCGTCCAGCCCAAGCCGCATTAACATCTATCGCATGGCTTCCTGCTTTTACCTGTTTTATACCAACATCAAGCATTCCATCTATATCGCCTGCAATCATAAGCTCTCTAAATATTTTACTTCCTGTAGCATTGCTTCTTTCACCAATCATCAAAGGAGCTGGATTTTGTTTTATACTTACTACATTAAATAAACTTGCTATATAAGGTCTTTGTTTATCTAATATAGGCTTTTTAGGTTTAGTACCTTTTACTTTATCAGCTAATGCTTTTATATGGAGTGGGGTAGTACCGCAGCATCCTCCTATAAATGCAAGTCCGTCTAATTCAAAAAACTTACTATTAATATTTGCAAATTCTTCCGGAGTCATACTATAATATGCTTTTCCGCCTCTATTTTCTGGAAGTCCTGCATTACTATGTATTGATATTGGAAGGCATGATATTTCTGAAAGCCTTTTTATATGACGCATTGCCATATCTGGACCAGTACCGCAATTCATACCAATAGAAAATATATCCAAATTAGAAAGTATAGTATATGCTGTTTCTATATCTGTACCTAAAAGCATAGTACCTTCTTTTTCTATAGTTACAGATACCATTATTGGAATTTCTTTATCTAATTTTTTAGCTGTATCGTTAACTGCTAGTATTGCAGCTTTTAATTGCAAAACATCTTGTGCAGTTTCAAGAAGTATTATATCAACTCCTCCATCTATTAATCCTTTTGCAGCTTCTGTATATCCATTATACATTTCATCAAAACTAATTTGTCCCAAGCTAGGAAGTTTTACACCGGGGCCTAAACTGCCGGCAATAAATATATCTCTATTTAAATCTCCTTTAGAATTAGGATTTTTTAAATATTCTTCTCTTGCTTCATTAGCTATTAATGCGGCACTTTTTGCTAGTTCATAAGCTTTATCTGCAATATCATATTCACTTAAAACCCAAGGTATAGCTCCGAAACTATTAGTCTTCGTTATATTGGCATTGGCATTCAAATAATCTATATGTATTTCTTTCATTATATTTGGAGCAGTTATATTCAGTATTTCATTACAACCTTCTATATTGTTTCCATTTATAATCCATGATTCTTTTTTAATTTCTTTCTTTTGAAGTTCTGTACCTGTTGCACCGTCTATTATTAAATACTGTTCTCTTATAAGTTCTTTTAATTTTTCTTTGATATTATTCATTATTCAAGCTCCAATTATTTTATAAAACTGCATTTTTATTATTCTAATATAAAAATATAAATATAACAAGTTTTTTTACAGCTATTAAATATCAAAAATATTATTAATAATAATAAAAAAAATTTTATTATTATCATTGACAAATAAAGTTATTGTAGTATACTCAAAATATGGGTATTAATACATATTATCATCATTATTCACAGTTATTGTCCTTAGTTTCTTTATTTTTCATTGATAATATAACCACTCAAAGGATTTCTTATGATTAATTTATACAAAAAAAATAAACTTATTTTAAGCTTTATAATACCTTATACAATTTGTATAATGGTTATATTTATAGCAGTTTTGTCTTTATATATACCAAAATATAAAAATGATTTTATTGCTATGTCTAAAGATAATGCAAAATTATTATCCAATACATTAGACAACAATATGTATGCAATAAAGAAACAAATGGAAATATTTTCTTCATATTTGGAAGCAGAATATTATACAAATAATTTCCCTACTATAATGTCAAATATAGTTAGAAGAGATAATGATATAGCAAATATATATTTCGCAACAACTGTTCCATATAAAGATGGAGGAGTAATGTTTAATAGTGCACCTTTGCCATCAGATTATGATCAAACTACAAGAGAATGGTTTATAAAAGCACTAGAAACTACAAATATATTTATATCAAATCCATATATTGATGTTGTTACAGAATCATTAGCCATAGCATTCAGTAAAGCGATTTATAATTCTGATAACACAGTACGAGGAATATTAGGTGTAGATATAATATTTAATGAACTTGCAAATGATACTTTATCCAATGCAATGATATACAATTATAATATAAGTTTAATAAATGGAGAAGGAATTTATTTTTATCATCAAAATAAAAATGCTATTTTAAAAGAAAATATATTTAATAATGAAATCTTTTCAAGCCATAAAAATGATATATTAGGAACTGATTCATTTGCATTCATTAAAGATAAGAAATTATATATGAGTACAAATATAAAAAATACTCCATGGTATTTGATAGTAGAAACTAATATAGATGTTTTAGAATGGAATGTTATTAGACTTATTATCGTTATGATAGTAGGATTTATAATGTTAATATTAATGGAGTCAATACTGGTTACAATAATAGCAAAACCTATATCCAACACTTTAAACAATACAATAAAAATTGTAGAGTCTATGTCTGAAGGAAATTTTAATGCTTCCTTTAATAAAAAAGAATTAGAAAAAAAGAATGAAACTGGAACTCTAGTTAGGGCAATGAAAATGATGCAAAATAAATTAGGCAGTATTATTCATAATTTGAAAAATGAAATTAATGGTATCAATAATTCTATGGAAATAATAAACAATGGAAATAAAAATTTATCACAAAGAGTTTCTGTGCAATCTTCTTCATTAGAAGAATTAACAAACTCAATAGAAATTGTATTTTCATCTATAAAAGATACTGTAGTTAATACAGATAATGCAAAAAAGACAAGCGATAATATGTTGGAATCAACAATAAGAGGTGTAAATGCTATAAGAGATACCGCTAAAAATGTTATAGAAGTATCTGAATATAGTAAAAAAATAGCTAATATTACTTCTATAATAGAATCAATAGCTTTTCAAACAAATATATTGGCTCTTAATGCATCAGTTGAGGCAGCTCGTGCTGGTGATCAAGGTAAAGGATTTGCTGTTGTTGCTTCAGAAGTAAGAAATCTATCTACAAATGTTAGCAGTGCAGCAAAAGATATAAGCAGTATAGTAAGCGAAACTACAAAAAAAATAGAGGTAGGGGAAATTACAGTAAGAGAATCTTCTAAAGCATTGGAAGAAATAGAAAATTTTGCAAATGAAATGTCTGATATATTAGTATCAATATTACAATCTATAAAAGATGAAGAAGAAAGTATGTCTAAAATCAATACTGCTGTTACTGAACTTAATAATATTAATTATACAAATTCAAACATAGCTGAACAAGGGGCAAATGAAAGTAATAACATACTTGAAAAAACAGAAAATATTGTTAATGAAGTATCTTACTTTAAATTTTAATAGTATTGTTTTATTATTTGATAAGAAATATATTTTATAATCACTTTCATATAAAATCGAACTATATATTGTTTTAATTATTAAATTTCAGTATATACCAAAAATTTTTAAGTTTGTCAAAAAATACAATTTTAAATTTAGGTTATTTGTGGGGACTAGCCCCCACACCCCCAGTTCTTTTGTTGGCACAAAGAACCAAAAAGCCCGCATTTTTGACACAAATCTTGGTTTTACTTCGCATTTTAAACAAAACTTAATAATATTTTATACTATTAATAAACAAAAATTACATTTACAAAAAAGTAAAAATTGACAAAATATAGTTGTTTAGGTATATATTAATTCTATATATTTAAAAATTACTTAATAAAATAATACAACCTATGCTATTTCTTTAAATTCATACATAGGTTGTAATTTTTTATATTTTAAATTATTATAAAAGCATATGTAATCTTGGCATATTAATTCATGGTCTGGTCTGGTCTGGTCTGGTCTGGTCTGGTCTGGTCTGGTCTGTATATTCTTCAATATTTCTTTTGGATGTTTCCCATTTTCCTATACCATGCCATTTAGTTATATTACAATATCTACAAAAAGGTATAGGTTTAGATAAAAACTCTAATATTTCTTTATAATTATTTGTTTTATATATATCTATATAGTCGTATTCTGTTATTTCTAAATGTTTATTAAAATATTCATTAAAATGCCATATATTAGAGCTTATTCCACAAGGGAAAATTTTACCATTATTTAAAGCTATACAATTAGTAGCCAAGCCGCAATTTAAAAAATTATCAAAACTATCCATCTTACCATATAAATCAATAACATTTTTTCTGCTTTCTTTTTCTACATTTTCATTATTATAAAATATTAGTGGGATATTATAATGATAGCATAATTGTTTTATTTTCTCCCAATCTATATTAATCGGATATTTAGTTGGATGTATTTCTATATTATTTTTTTGACAAGATAGCCAAAAACTTTCATCCTGTTTTGGCAACAAAATACCGTTAGTTACTAGCCATATTGAACTATTTTTAAAATATTTTCTAACAATATAGAAATAATCTTTACAATTTTTATTTAATAAAGGTTCGCCCCCCATAAGGTGAAATCTATTTATAATACCATTGGTTAATTCGTATAATCTTTCAATATCATTTTTGAATATATCTATATCATAATATTTCTCTTTTGCCAATTGTGAAAAATGACTACAACTATAACAATTAAGGTTGCAATGTTCAGCTAAATGAATTTCTATAAAATCTATATTTGTTTTAGGTGTTGTTTTTTTTATTTTATTATATAAAACTAAATATTTATTATTAATATTGTTTTCCACATTCTCTAATTTAATATTAATATTCTTAATTTCTAATAAATAATTTCGGATAGAATTTCTTAATTTTTTAAATGGAATCCACCAAACTATATTGTCTATATCTTTTTCAATCATATTAATCTCCATCATATACTAATTTTTATTTTTCATATTATCATCTTCAGAATATATTCTATTTTCATCATAATAAAATGGCATTTTATCTACTCTATATAAAAAATCACTAAAACTTAAATCAATATCTAAATTAAATAATTCTTTTTTTGTATTTTTTTCTAATTCTATAATTTTTTTAGCTGTACCATATGCTATTAATATATTTTGATAATTAATACCAGTATAATCTATATCTGAAGTAATCCTAGAATATAGTGAAGTTTTTCTATATTCATATATTTTTTCTGCTCTATAATTTCCATGTGTACCAGTAACTTTATATTCAACATATCTTGAACCATTCAAATTTATATTTTCATCTCCTTGATTATCAAACATACCTATATGGCCATTTTTTAGTAAAAATAGAGCATGCTGATTTTTGGGACCATCTTTTAAAGCATCGCCATTTACTCTATATGGTTCCAATGATTTTAAATCCTTAAAATGCATATCATATGGTATAGTAGTTGAAATAGCATTAATATCTACAGTTGTATTAATACTATCATCAGCCATCCACCATATTAGCTCCCATTTTGAATAATTAATAGCCAATACTCCTCTATGTCTTGAAGACACATAAAGAATATCTGTATTATTATCATAAACTAGAGAATTAGCATGAAACCAATCTACATTTTTATTAACTGAGTTATATTTGTATATATTATTAACTGCTTCTCCAAATACTACTTTTTTATATTTTTCTATTTCATCTTTATCATTTTTTTTATATACTATATTTTCTATTAAATTACCAAAATTCAAATCTTTTATGATATTACCAGATTGATCAATTTCTATTAATCTATCTTCGCTCCCATATTGAGAATCTGATAAATAAATATAATGGTCATTATGTTTAATTATATCATGATGATGTGAAGTTGGAAATTCTAAAATTTTTTTACCTGATAATGAGTAAATACATCCTATATCATTGATTTTAAATGAGAATAACATAATATTTTTTTTATTTATATCTATTTTACTAAAATATGATTTATTATTAAAGTATCGCAAAAAACCATTTTTAGAAATTCCTAAAGTTACATCTGATTTTAATCCTACAAAATATAAATCTGGATTATTTGAATAATTTTCTTTTTCCAAATTATTATATTCTATTTTAAATTTAGAAGGTATTTTAATCCCATTAAAAGTAATAGAATCTACATACTGATTTTTAATTATAATTCTTCCAGCATCATTAACTATAATAGTATTATTACATTCAGGATATAAACCATGTATTTCAAATTCCGTACCATAGCCTGCTTCATAAGTATGTATTAAATCATTTTCACCATGTTGTCCTTTTACTGTTACAGTTATAGGACTAGAATTTATAGATGATATTTTATATATTGCTGACAATGGCGTATAACCATATGGATTTAAAATTATTGAACCAAGTTTATTAATGCTTGTAGTAGTTTTTGTATGATTACAAGACAATAATTGAATGATAAATATTACTAATAAAATATATTTGTTCATTTTTACCTCTTAATACAATTAAATTATTAGAATATAATATTTATTAATCTTTATATTACTCATTATTAATTAGTATAAAAATTAAGAATTATATAAATTTATTAAAAACCACAAATTACGTTTATTACATATATCTAACAAAATTTTTTCGGTTATATATCCATCTCTTATATTATCTACAATTAATTGCTTTACTAATTTAACTTGTATATCATATTGTTCATAATTTTTAGTTTCACCTAATTTTACATTAATAAAATAACAACACACGCAATAAAAAGTTACAAAAAAATTATACATATCTTCAGTCAGAGAAATTAAATTGTTGTTTTTTACAAACTTATATATATTTTCAATTGCTATATGTTTATCTATTATGACTTTATCATCAAATTTTCCTGTAACAGAATCATCTCTTTTCCTATAATAATATAATTGCTTATTTATATATTCTAAAGAGTTAGATATTGAAAAAATTTTAAAATTTGCTACCATATCTTGGCTTGATATTTTTTCTGGCATAAAATCATATCCTAACTTATCAAGTAATTCTCTTTTATAAATCTTATCTAAAACACAAGCATGCATTTTTTCTATAGACAATAAATGTATTATATCTTTTCCATATACAAACTGAGGAATATTAATGTCCACATCAAACATATTATAATTATTATCTATTCTAAACCAATTAAAACAAACAATATCTACATTATTTAAAACCATTCTTGAAACTGTTATTTCATAAGCATTTAAAGCAACAATATCATCTGGATCAACAAAGCCAATAGCATATCCGGTAGCTTCCTTTAAACCTGTCATTCTAGCACCACCAGAACCTTTATTTTCTTTGTGTTTTATATATTTTATTCTTTTATCTTTTGAAGCATACTCTTTGCATATTATATCATCTTCTTCATTTGGTGAACAATCATTAACTAATATTATCTCTATTTCTTTCAAAGTCTGATTAATCAAACTATTTAAACAATCTATCAAATATTCTTTTCCAATATTATATATTGGCACTATTATAGAAATATATGGTGGATTAATTTTATTAAATATACTTTTGTCATAATTATAGTCTTCTAATGTAATATGATTTAATTTTGATTTTATATCTTTAAAAAAATTAGGTATATTATTAATTTGGTTCTCTATATTAATAGTTCGTGCTTCCAAACATTCAATTTTATTTCTAATATTTAGTATTTTTTTATCTATAACACTTATTTGCAACAAATAATTTCTTAAAGAATTTCTTAATTTTTTAAAAGGAATCCACCAAACTATATTGTTAATATCTTTCTTTATATTATCATCCATTTTTATTCCTTATAGTAATTTTTTAAAATAAAAAACCTATGCTGCAATTTTATCTTGCAGCATAGGTTGTATTTTTTTATATTTTGAATTATTATAAAAGTATATGTAATCTTGGCATATTAATTCATGGTCTGGTCTGGTCTGGTCTGGTCTGGTCTGGTCTGGTCTGTATTCATCATTTTATTTCTAAAATTATCACTCCATTTCCTTATAGGTAGCCAACAAGTCAATTTATTAATATTATTTTTTATTGCTTTAATTTCTGATATATATTTGTTATTTAAGGATTCAATTGCTAATCTATCTTGGTTGTTTAAAGGCTCAATTTCTAATGTATATCTATTATTTATGCTTTCTATTTCTGATTTTAAATTTGATATATTCTGTCTATAATCTGTTATATTTTTTAATTGATTTTCTCTAGTAGAAGTAATACTAGTTCCTAAAAAATTAATCAGTTTTAATTCTGTTTTTGAATATTTACAAATAACAAAATCAAATTCATTATAAAACTCCTCACATGAAGCAAATATAAAAAAAGAATTATTAAAAAAATCATATTGTTTATTTTTCACAATACCATCAATATCCAATTTTTCATTAAAAAAACTTAATTTATCATAATCATAATTAGGTCTATTATAATCCAATATATCATCAACTAATGGAGGTCTAGAATATAAAAATATAACTCTTGGATTTTTGTAATCATGATATTGATAATAAAATGATGTATAATTGAATTCCGAATCTTTTCCATTATAATATTTCAAATTTATATTTTCAAACATTTTAATTCCATAATTTTACAAACTTATTTTTTATCTTTATGTTTATTTTTAGAATTTAATTTAGTTATAGCTTCCCCTTTCTTTATATCTGCAGTAGCAATAAATTCTAAAATATTGTCATAAATATCTATTTGATCATCACTTACTTTATCAAGAACATAATATGCATATAAATCATCACCTTGTTTTATATCACAACTTGCATATGCATATAATTTTGGGATATCAAAGAAAATCTTATTTCCTAATTCTAATTTGATAGTTAATTTTATATTAAAAAAAATAATTATTAAATAATAATAATTAAGAATTACTCTAAATAAATTAAAACTATAATTTTTAAGATTAAAATGTAATAACGAGAAATCAAAATTTTCAAATTTATTAAAAAATACCTTATTTAAAAAATCATATATTATTTTATTATTTTTTAATTTTGATGTTTTTAGAAATTTTTTTAATTTTTTCTTTTTAGCTTTATCTATATCATAAAGGTGAAATGTTTTAAATATTCTATCCCTTATAAAAGCATCAGCAATCTTTAACGGTATAAATCTTTTAAAAAAATTACTATACTGTGGATATAATTTTGAATATAAATCAACTAAACCATCAATTAATTCCAAAGCACTATCACAATCACTATTTAGAGTTTCTACATTTGAAGACTCTCTTATATTATTATGTAAAACATAACAACCTACATATTCATTTAGAAAATAAACATCACCTAAAGTTGGGAAAAAAAATCTTGTGGCAACATCTCCACTTTCTTTAAATGATTTATAAAATGGATTTTTATCTAATACCTCTCTTCGTAGTATATAAAATTGAGAAATTATTTCAGGATAATAACTTTGAAAAATTACAGTAGATTGTCTCATAAAATAATCCATACCTGTAACTAATTGTTCTTTATGATATGGAATGGATACATACTTTTTCCATTCTTCAAAATACATTTGAACATGTCCTGTAACTAATACAACGTTTGGATATTTCTCCATAATAGCTACAGAATTTTTTATAAATGTATCACTCATCATATAATCATCATCACATAGAAAAAATATATATTTACCTTTAGATACTTCTGAATAAGCTTTATATCCATTATAATATGGACCAATATTTGTTTCTCTTTTTATATAAATAATATTTCTATATTCATTTAAATAAGATTGCATAAAAATATCTGTACCATCACTGGAAGCATTATCTGTAACTATAATTTCAGTATTTTCATAATCTTGTTTTAAAGCACTTTCTAAAGCTCTTTTTAATAAATCTTTTCTATTATAAGTAGCTATTATAATTGATACTAATGGTTTCATACTCTTACCTTTTAATCGTTATTTTTATCCCTAAAAAAAATATATTAATATTTTTTTCATATATTTCTATACCTAATAAAACCAACTTAAATGGAATTGTAAAACTTAATGAACCAAATATTTTAGATTTTATTCGGGGATATTTCTTAATTATATCTTTTTTCTTCATAATTGAAAAAGCTTTTTTCTTACCGATTACTTTACAAAGCTGTGCTGTATGCCAAATAAGTATATTAGAAAATATTTTTTCAATTTTAATGTCTATTTCATCTATATAATTAGGATATAATTTTTTAGCTTTATTTTTTAAATCTAATATTAATTTATACATATAATCTACATTTGATATAATATCTGTATTGTATTTATCCTGACCTAAATCATGTTCAACATAACACCCTATAATCTCATCAGATAAAAAATACACATCTCCATATAGAAACAAATACAACCACAACCAAGTATCTGTTGAAGGTAAAAATTTTTTAAATATTTCTGTTTCATCAGCAGTAGATTTTCTAAACATAGCAAAAAATGATGTTATATTATCATAGCCTTCATGATTTGCATAATTTAATAAATAATCTATACCTTTTATATATTCTGTAGAATTATATACATCTATAAAAATATTATTACTATTTTCATTAAAACATTTTACAATTCCTCTAACAATAACAACATTTTCATTTTCTTCCATTACTTTTACTGCATTTTCAAAGAATGTATTACTTAAAAAATAATCATCATCACACAAGATAACCACATATTTTCCTTTTAAATGATTATATGCCTCAGAACCATTATATAAAGATCCCATATTTTTATCTCTTCTACTATAAATAATTCTTTTATCATTTTCTAAGTATTCTTTTATGAATTCTGAAGTACCATCTGTTGATGCATTATCACTAATATATATTTCTATATTTTTATATGTTTGTTTTAAAACACTATCTAAAGCCCTTTTTAATAATTGTTTTCTATTATAGGTAGGTATTAATACGGAAACTAATGGAGATGTATTCATTTTGTTGCTCCAATAGTTAAATTCCATTCTATAGTTCTCTTTATTGATTCATCTAAAGTATAATTTTCTTTTACTTTTAGTTCTTCGATAATTTTAGAATTATCTGGTATATATTTAGGAGTAGGGTAGTTATAATTAGGTTTTGTAAATATTTCAATATTACCTGTATAATTAATAGCTAAATTAGAAACCTTTTTTGCTAAATCATATATAGATATTTCATAAGAAGAACCAACATTATATATACTTTTATTTTCTGAATTTAATAAAATTGTAAAAAGCCATATTACTAAATCTGCAGTATATAAATAACTTCTTAAAGGTCTACCATCGCCTTTTATTATTATATTTTTATTTTGAATAATATCTCTAATAAAATTACCAATAGCAAAATGTATATTTAAATTCAAATATGGACCAACAAATGCAAAGCATCTAGCCACACTTACATTTATATTTGAAGTCAAAAACAATTCTTCCGATATTTTTTTGGCTTTTCCATAATATGTAATAGGATTTCCATAATAACTTTCTTTGAATGACTTTATTGATTCATACTGTTCACCATAAACAGCCCCAGAACTGGTAAACAATAATTTTTTAACATTCATTTGGCTAGCAATATTAATGATATTTTTAGTACCATCTAAAATTACAGAATGCATTTCTAATGGATTTTCTCTTTCTAACTTTTCTGAAGCAGGAGTTGCAGCATGTATTATATAATCATATTCTTTATTACAATAAAAACTTCTAATATCTCCATTTATAAAGTGAATAAAACCTATATTATACTGAGGATTATCAAATAAAAATCTATATCTATCTCTAGTTAATATTGTAATATCAAAAGTATAGTATTGTCTTATATATATTAAGAAATTTAAAATGGACTTACCAAATAAACCTGTTCCACCTGTAATTAAGATATTAGAATTATCTAACTTACTTAAATCAACTAAAATTTTTAATTGATTAAAAACAAATTGTACATCTTCTAATATTATATTATTAAACATCATTATCCTTTTATTTTTTACATACAAGTTGACGATAATTAAAACAATTCTATGCTGCTTCTTTACAGTAATGATCAAATATTATGCTCTGCTCTGCTCTGCTCTGCTCTGCTCTGCTCTGCTCTGCTCTGCTCTGCTCTGCTGATATGGCATATAAAACTGTTTCAAAACAGTGACTGAAATGAACGCGTAAATAAAGAGAATAATTTTCAAAATTTTCATTAAACCATATAGGTATATCATATATATCATTTGGAAGATGGTATAAACAAACTGCTATATTAGGTCTAAATTTAGATATAGTATTTTTTAAACCTTTTAAGGCATTAAGTTCAAACCCTTCTATATCTATTTTTATATAATCTGGATTAAAACCAAAAATACAATCATCTATAGATATAACAGGCACAGAACTATTACCATTTTCAATAAAAGATGAATTGGAAGATTCAGCAGAATCAAAAAACATTACATTATTTATATCAGCTACTCCTGTTGGAAACAAAAAAAATTCAGAAATTTCATTTTTTATTTTATTAATATTCTCTGATAATTTTAGAAAATTACCAATATCTGGTTCAAAAGCAAGAATTTTATTAAAAGTTACACCATTTTCTAATAATGTAAGTATTGTATCACCTGTATAAGCTCCTAAATCAATAAAGTTAATATTATTTCTATTAATTGGCACATCATCACTCAAATATTGTATACTATCAAATTCAGGTTTAGGTAAGATCTTATAACTTTCTCCTAATCTATGCCTTATTTGGGCATCATAAAGTTCTCTACTTTTTTCATCAATAAATAAATATTTTACTTTATTGATTTTTTCAATATCTTTTTTAAAATATTCTGTAGAAGTTAACCAATAATAATTAGACTTATTAAAAAAAGTATAAAAGCTTTGAAAAAATTCTTCAAATGTTATAATTTTTTTTAAATTATATTTTACTAAGTTATTTATAATATAATTTGTTTCGCATTGTTCTGGAGAAGAAAATATACCTATAATTACTATGTCTATCTCATAACTCTTAATTTCTTCTAAAGATATTATTTTTATATTATCAATTTTATTTCCACTTTTATTTTG
Organism: Brachyspira pulli; assembly: GCF_036997785.1. Classification (NCBI taxonomy): domain Bacteria; kingdom Pseudomonadati; phylum Spirochaetota; class Spirochaetia; order Brachyspirales; family Brachyspiraceae; genus Brachyspira; species Brachyspira pulli. The sequence continues at coordinate 167,148 of NZ_JAWLQI010000001.1, read as the reverse complement.
ATCTATAAAACAAACTACTTTCTTTTGCATTTTTTGTAATGATAACAACACATCTTTACCAATATTTCCAGCTCCATATATTGCTAAATTTCCTTTTAATTCCATTTTTTATCCCTTTTAAATTTATTTTTTAATAAAATATAACGATAATAAATCTATGCTATACTCTTATAATAGTAATAATATCTAAATATTAGTGCTCTGCTCTGCTCTGCTCTGCTCTGCTCTGCTCTGCTCTGCTCTGCAATTCATATATTTTTCCATTAAAATTTAGATCACTTAATAAATCTTGTTTAATAATTCTAGAATATAACACAGAAGTTATTATAACATTATCACTATTTTTAAGTATATTAGGGGTGAATAGTTCTATTTTATTACCTTTATAATTAATAATTTCCTTTCCAGCAAATGATTCATTCTTATCTATTATTCCATTAATATTACAATTAGAAAAATATTTTTTATCTAATAATATCCTTCTTAAAAATGCTCCAAATCCCCAACAATAAGTTGATTTTGTATTATCTATATTATCTATATTATATTTATCTATTTCATAACTATAATTTATATATTCTTTCATTTTATTTATGGCTTCATAATCTTTTGTTTTATTTATAACTGATTTAGTTCCTTTTTTAAAAATACCATATATTATATATGATTTTATACTTGAAACATTATTAAAACAAAATGAATTTTTTTCTACTAATTTCAAATTATCAAATAGATATTCTAATGTAATCAATGAAAAATGGTTTATATGTTCTAAATCAAAATAATAATATGCTGCTAACTTATTTTTTATATATGATGTACCATCAGGAATATCAATATATAATATACCATTATCATTTAATACATTTTCTAATATATATTTTACTTTTTTTAAATCATATATATGTTCCAAAACCTGGCTTAATATAACAACATCAAATTTTTTGTTAATATTTGTTAGATCAAAAATACTAGAATCTTTACCATCTATATTATATTGCCTTAAATTTTCTATAGCGTTATGCGAAGCTTCTATTCCATATAGATTAGTGTATCCTCTATCCTGAAAAGTTCTTAATAGACCACCCTTAGCACAACCGATATCAACTATACTAGTATCTTTATTAATAAATTTTTCTATTCTATCTATTATATCATTATATCTTATCTTATCTAAATCTGACAATCCGCCAGCACCTGAAGTAAAACTAGATGAATATTTTGTAGTATCTGAATAGTATTTATCATAATCTTTTTGAACCCAAGTTGTATTATTAAAAATAAACCCACAATTATCGCAAGCCACTATATCATAATGTTCTGGTATAAATTCTTCTTTATCTTTAGCGAAATTTATTTCATATAATCTTTCAGCTTCTTTACATCCACATATTGGACATATTCTTTGTAATACCATAAATTATCCTTTGTAAATATTTTCCTCTAATTCTTCTTTAGAAAGTAGGGGAGTCATATCTTCCAATGAGCGACTTACCATTTTACCATTAGAAAGTTTTTCAGATGAAATTTTTGGTAAAAATAAATAATCTTTTTCTAAAATTACATTACAAAATACAGGACCATTAATATTTAAAATTTCATCTAGTACATTATTAATATTTTCTTTTTTATCTATGCAATAATATTTTAAATTAAATGCTTTAGCAATAAACTCCCAATTAGGAAAAGTTACACCGGAATTAAAATCACAACCTGTTCTTCTTTTAAAGAAATTATCCTGTGTTTGTCTAATAGAAGCATATTCATTATTATTAAATAGAAATAATTTAATATTTAAATTATAATGTGCAATAGTCTGAAGCTCCTGAATATTCATCATTAAACTTCCATCACCTTCTAAACAAATAACTTCTTTATCTTTAGAGGCAACTGCTGCCCCAATAGAAGCAGGTAAACCAAATCCCATAGCAGCACATCCTGAATTACAAAACATTCTATTATTTGTTTTTACAGAACCAACTTGAAATAGTGCTAGGCTAGGGGTAGCATTTGTACAAGTTACTATAGCATCATTGGATAATTTATTTGTTAATTCATAAGTGAAATAATATGGATTTACATCATTAGAAGTAGTGTATTCATTTAAAAGTTTTGAGTATTTATTTTTTATATTTAATGCCCATTCTCTCCATTTTGTATGCTGATTTATATCAATATTTTCTAATGAATCATTTAAAGTCCTAATAAATAAATTAACATCATTATTAATTTTTAATGTATAATTTATAGTTGGTTTATTAAGTTCAGCATTATCTATATCTACACCTATAATATGTTTAGCATTTTTAGCAAAATTTTCATAATTATAGCTAATTTGTCTTATATTATTTCTTGAAGCTAAAGATAATACAACATCAGCATTTTGTAAAATTATATTTCCATATCTATTACCTATAGTACCTATACGACCAACATAATTTTTATTATCTGTAGAAATTATATCAAAACCATTAAAAGTAGATAGCACTGGAATATCTAATTTATCTATTAATTTATAAAAATTATCTATAGAATTAGAAAGTCTTATTCCATGCCCAGCTATAATAACAGGAGATTTTGCATTTTTTAATATATCTATAACTTCTTCAATTTGTTCTTTTATAATAGGTTTATTTCTAATTTCTATACTATATTCTTCTAAATTGTTTTCATCAATCTCTGAAGCTTGAACATCCAAAGGTATATCCAACCAAACTGGACCTTTTCTTCCAGATTTTGCTATATGTATAGCCTTCTGTATTTCATACTTAATTTTTAATGGATCTTTAACCATTACTGCATATTTAGTAACAGGACTTACTATATCTACAATATTTATTTCTTGATCTCCAAGCTGTCTCAAATTAAGTTCTTTACAAGATTCTATTGTAGTTTCAAATTTGACCTGTCCTGAAATATATAGTACAGGAACAGAATCTAAATATTCACCTATAACACCTGTTAATGTATTTGTTCCTCCAGGTCCAGTAGTAACATTAACAACTGCTAAATTTCCATTAATTCTGCTATATCCATCAGCAGCTATAGCACAAGCTTGTTCATGATGACAACATATAACATTAATATTTTTATTATTTCCTATAGAATCATTTAGATGCATAGCTCCACCACCGGAAACCATGAATACATCTTTTACATTATATTCTTCATTAAGAAATTTAAATATAAAATCAGAAAGCTTCATAAAAAATCCTATAAAACAGCTGCTGTACTTTTATTATATTTAATCAAATTTTGTATAAGCATAGTTTTTAATCTAGTCTGTTCATAACCTGGATTATAATTATATTTTCTTAAAAAATGCTCAGTAGATAAATTTCCATCATGCCATTTTCCACCAAGTCCCATCATTGTAATATCTGTATATTTACAGCCATAATGTAAAGCTATTTCCAAAAGCATTTCAGCAGTACCATTTTTATCATGCAAATGCATACCTGCTTCAACTCCTTCTTCTCTACATACTTCTAAAGTATTTCTAACATATTCTGGAGTAAAAATACTTTCTGTATCAGCAAAATAAATTACAGGTATTTCATGCTGTTTAGCAAATTTAGCAAATTCTCTATTTTTATCTATAGTATTATGACCAGAACTTGTAAAATTAATAAATACCTCATATCCTAAATCTTTAATTTCTTTTATATGTTTTTCAAGAATTGAAAAATCTGTTTCACTAGATCTTGTAAGGATTCGAACAGTATCTATAACTGTTTCTTTTTTTGGAAGTAAATCACTTAAAGGTCTTTGTATATCACGCATAGCTGAAAGTTTTACAGTATTTTTAGTAACAGAAAAAATATCTTTAATTTCTTCATTATCTAAACTACAATAACGAAAATATCCTCTATTAGGGTCCGCTTCTTTATTATGGAAAAATCCTAATTCTAAATAATCAATTCCAGCAGATTGTGCAAACTTATAATAATCTCTACAAAAATCTTTATCAAAGAACCAACCAGTTTGATAACCAGCTTCTCTAAATGTACAATCAAATATAGTTATATTACCAATCATCGTTCACCTCTAAAAATAAATTTTTCAAAAGTTTCATCTACATAATCTATCATCAAATCATTAATTCCTGGATAAACCCCAATCCAAAAAGTATTGTTCATAATAAAATCAGAATTAAACAAATCTCCAACTATTCTATAATTTCTTTCCAGCATATAAGGCTGTTTAACAATATTACCAGCAAATAATAATCTAGTTCCTATTTTCTTATCATTAAGAAATTTTACTAAATCATTTCTATTAAATGGTGCATTATCTTTTACACTTATAAGAAAACCAAACCAAGAAGGATCACTATTTTCTTGTGCTTTTGGTAAAATTAAATATTCATTAAATTTTTCTAATTTATTTCTTATCTTTCTAAAATTATCTTTTCTTTTTTCTATAAAGCTATTTAACTTTCTAATTTGAGCAACACCACATGCAGCCTGCATATCTGTAATTTTTAAGTTGTAACCTAAATGTGAATATGTATATTTATGGTCATAACCTTCAGGTAATTCACCCAATTTTTGTGAAAATCTTTGCTTACAAGTATCATCACATCCAGGAGCACACCAACAATCACGTCCCCAATCTCTAATACTTTCCATAGCTTTTTTTAATATAGGATTATTTGTAAGCACTGCTCCGCCTTCTCCCATAGTTATATGATGAGCAGGATAAAAACTTAATGTAGCAATATCACCAAATGTTCCTACTTTTTGATTATCATAAGTAGTACCTAAAGCATCGCAACAATCTTCTATAAACCATAAATTATACTTTTCACAAAATTCTTTTACTTTTTTTATATTAAAAGGATTACCTAAAGTATGTGCTAGAATAACAGCTTTAGTTTTTTCACTTCTTGCTTTTTCTAATTCTTCTACATTTACATTATATGTTTCTAATTCAACATCAACAAATACAGGAACTAAATTATTCTGCAATATTGGATTAACAGTAGTTGGAAAACCAGCAGCTACTGTTATAACTTCATCACCAGATTTCAATGCTCTTTCTTTAAGCAAATGGCTAGTCAAACTACTAACCGCTATCAAATTAGCAGAAGAACCGGAGTTACAAGTTAAACAATATTTTAATCCAAAAAATTGTTTTAATTCTTTTTCAAATTCATCATTATATCTATAAGTTGTAAGATGAAAATCTAAAGCACTATCAATCAATGTAGCAACATCATCTTCATCAAAAACTCTACCAGAAACGGGTACTGGACTTACTCCTTTTACAAATTCTTTCTGAGCATATTCATTTCTAGCATACTCTTTAACTAATTCTAATATTTTATCTCTATACATTATTAACCTTCAATATATTCTTTTATCTGTTTTTCTGTTATAATATTAACATCATTTTTATTTAAATATTCTTTATACCAAATAGCTGTTTGTTTAATAGCTTCTTCGGTACTAAATTTTTCTTTCCAATTTAATTCTTTTCTCACCAATGAAGAATCCAATCTAAGCATATTCATTTCTTTTTTATCTGTATATTGACTATTAATTTTATAACTTCCTTTACCGATGTTATTTATAAAAACTTCTGTTATATATTTAACAGTATATTTTCCTCCTTCATCTATAGGAGCAAAATTATAACTATCAGAACATTTATTTTTATTGATTAAATTAGAAGCTATCAACAGATAACCATAAACGACATCCAACACATGTTGCCATGGTCTAACACTATTTGGATTTCTAAGTTCAACATCAACACCTTTTTCTATAGCTCTAACTATATCTGGTATTATTCTATTATCAGCAAAATCTCCGCCACCTATAACATTACCAGCTCTAGTACTAACAATGTTAATGTCTTTAAAAAATGATTTTTTATAACTAGCTATAGCAATTTCACAGCAAGCTTTAGAAGCAGAATAAGGATCATGACCTCCAAGAGAATCTGTTTCCCTATATCCCCAAACCCATTCTTTATTATCATAAACTTTATCTGTAGTAATCATAACAGCACATTCTAAATTAGAAACATATCGCATAGCTTCTAATATATTAACTGTACCAATAACATTAGTTTCAAATGTATATACTGGATCATTATAACTATCTATAACTAATGGCTGTGCCGCTAAATGAAAAACAATATCTGGATTAATACTTTGTACTATTTTTTTTATATTATCTAAATTTCTAATATCTTCAATATAAGAGTTTAATTGATTATCTAAATTTATTAATTTATATAAAGAACATTTATTTGCTTCTAAAGATATTCCACTAACATTAGCACCAAGTTCTAAAAGCAATTTAGATAACCAACTGCCTTTAAATCCTGTATGCCCAGTAATTAAAACATTTTTACCTTTAAATGTCTTAAACACAGGGGTTATTTCCAAATTTTCCATGGAGCATTTCCTTTATTCCACATATCTTCCAATATAAATTTATCTCTCTGAGTGTCCATACATTGCCAAAAACCATCATGTCTAAATGCCATTAATTCATTATCCTTAGCCAACTTACGTAATGGTTCTTGCTCAAATACAGTATAATCATCACCCAAATAATCAAAAATCTCTTTATTCAAAAGAAAAAAACCACCGCTTATATAAGCATTATCACCTCTAGGTTTTTCTATAAAACTTGATACTCTATCATCACTTTCTATATTTAAAGCTCCAAACCTTGCTGGTGGATAAACAGCACCAATTGTAGCTATCTTACCATGATTTTTATGAAATTTCAATTCTTCAGTTATATTAATATTTGATACACCATCACCATATGTAAGACAAAAGCTATCTTCATTTTTTAAATATTCGTAAGCTCTTTTTAATCGGCCACCGGTCATACTACTTTCACCTGTATCTATCAACTCTATTATCCAATTTTCTTCTTCTACAGAACTTTTATCTTTTTTTAATACAGTAGATATGTCATTTTTAAAATCTATTTTCATATCATACAAATGTCTTCTGTAATTATCAAAAAATTCTTTAATCATATAACCTTTGTAACCTAACAGGATAACAAAATCATTAATACCATAACAAGAATAATATTTCATGATATGCCATATAATTGGTCTTCCACCTATTTCAACCAAAGGTTTAGGTCTTATACTAGTTTCTTCACCAAGTCTTGTTCCAAGACCACCTGATAATATAACAGCTTTCATTTGTATACCCACACATAATTTATATAAATAAAATTATGATTATAAAAATTAATTATTTACATATTTATAATATTATAAAATATTAATATAAAATGTCAACATTTAAACAATACATTTTATATTAATAAAAAATATAAACTACTCATACATAAAACCATCATAATATATTTTTATTAAAAATTATATTATTAATAAAATAAAAAAATCATGTTATAAAAATAATTACAATTTTTTATAATATATCAAGAAATTCATGGTTGCTTTGTAAAACAATAAATGATAAATTAATACACAATATTGTTAATTTTTAAATAGATCTTCAATATAATTACTATTTTTCAACTTCACAAAATACATAAATTATTCTAATATAAAAATACAAAAAAGCAACATATTTTTAATTTAACAATTATACAGTACATACATTTTTCCTGTATATAATACTTTAAAATTTAAAACATAGAAATATAAAACTATATAAACCCAAAAATAGTTTAATTTTATATAATAATTATGTTACTATATATAACAGTTACAACACAAAATTCTATAAAAACAATATTTATTGTTTTCATTTTATACATATTAAAGATAAAAATAAAAACACATTAATATCTTTAAAATATATTAAATATTTTAATCTATTATGCTATGTATAATTTTATTTTTTTAATATATATATCATTATAGACTTATCGTTCAAGATTCTATAACTAATCATATTCTAAAATTACACAATAATTTATATATTGATATTGTACAAATAGGGTATAATAAATCAGAAAATATAATTACATATATTATTATTTAATATAAAAAATATATGTACTGAAAAAAAATATATATTATACCATTTGAAAAATGTAATATTGATTTTTTATATCTGAAAGTTGATTATGGCAATAATTCTGATAAAATTATCATATCTGAATATTTTGCTGCTAGTGGAAAACCATTAAAGTATGGTTTTAATAAACCAATAAATGATTATTATTATAAATTTTGGGAATATTTTTATTTAACTCCTTTTTTTAAAGAAAATCCTTTTAAATATATAAATATATTATCAGCAAATAGAACAAGAATTGCTTTATATAAAATAATTGATAAAATAGTCTGGTTTATACCTTTTAGAAAAACTAGATATAAATTAAGGAAAAGTATGATTAAAGATATAGATAATATTATGAAACATGAATAATTATTTTGCAAAAAATAAACAACATTGCAAATAGATAAAAATTCACTAAGGTATATAAGATTGCCTAATTGAATAAAATAACCAAAAAATAATTGCTATATATTTCTTGTAAAAATATATAGCAATTAAATATTTTAGAATAAAATTAAATAAGAATACACATTTATAATTATATTCTACAATATAATCATTTATCCTATCCTAATATATTTTAAACCTCTTTCTTCTAAAATATTTCTATCATAAATATTTCTGCCGTCAAATACTACTTTATCTTTTAGCATAGCAGCAACTCTATTAAAATCTGGACGCCTAAATTCATTCCATTCTGTTATAAGCAATAATGCATCAACACCTTCTAATGCACTATAAGAAGAATTAGAGTAAGTAATTTTATCTCCAAATATCAGTTTAGCATTTTCTATTGCTTTAGGATCATAAGCCTTAATAATAGCTCCTTTTTCTAGCAAAGCATTTATTATTGTAATAGCAGGTGCTTCTCTCATATCATTAGTATTAGGCTTAAACGCAAGTCCCCATACTCCAAAAGTTTTACCTTTTATATTATTATTATAATACTTTTCTATCTTTTTTATAAAAACTTCTCTTTGATTAAAATTAACATAATCTGCAGATTTCAGCATACTATATTCACAATCATTTTCTTTTGCAGTATTTAATAATGCCTTAACATCTTTAGGAAAACAACTTCCGCCATAACCTAGTCCTGGAAATAAAAATTGACTTCCTATACGTCTATCAGCTGCCATTCCTAATCTAACCATGTCTACATTAGCACCTACTTTTTCACAAATATTCGCTATCTCATTTATATAAGATATTTTAACAGCCAAAAATGAATTAGCAGCATATTTTGTCATTTCTGCCGACTTTACATCCATAGTTATAACCGGATTTCCTGTTCTCAAAAATGCCGAATATAGTTCATGCATAATTTTTGTAGCCCTTTCTGAATTAGAACCTATAACTATTCTATCAGGTTTTAAGGAATCTTCTACTGCTGCACCTTGTTTCAAAAACTCTGGATTAGATACTACATCAAACTCATTTTTAAATTCTTCTGGAGCATTTTCTCTTATTATTTCTGTTACTTTCTCTGCTGTACCAACTGGAACTGTGGACTTATCTACTATAACCTTATAGCCATTCAAAGCTCTTCCTATTTGTTCTGCCACATTATATACATATTTCATATCAGCTTTACCATCATCACCTTGAGGAGTACCAACTGCTATAAAACATATTAAAGATTCTTTTATAGCATATTCTAAATCTGATGTGAACATTAATCTTTTTTCACCAACATTATATTTAATCAAATCTTCCAAACCAGGTTCATATATAGGTATACTACCTTTCTTTAATTTATTTAATTTTTCCTCATCATTATCAACACATATTACAAAATTTCCCATATCTGCAAAACAAGTACCAACAACTAATCCAACATAACCTGTCCCTATAACACATATTCTCATTATAAGTGTCTCCTTTCATATAAAAAATAATTATCTAATAATATTTGAAATTGAAAACAACAATATAAAATATAAACTTATTTAGATAATCATAATTATATAGCTAATATTTATATTTACAATCATAAAAATAATACATATTAATAAAATTGTCAACTTTTTTTATATATTCTTATTTTTGTGATTTATTTAATTTATATTACAATATAATAATTTAAAATATTTTTACAAACAGTAAAATATATGGTTATTATTGTTAATTAAAGTTATATTAATTCTCAAAAACATAAAAATATAATAGGTAAATTATGAAAAATAAACTATTAATATTTATAATTTTTATATTAACTATAATATCTATTAATAATTTCATATCATTTATATTCTTTTATTCTATATTATCTTTTCTAATAATGATGGTATCTTGTTCATCATTATCAAATATAGATAATTTTCAGCATTTCTATTTAATCAATCAGGAAAAGGAATATTTAAATATCTTAATATTAAACAGTAATCATGAATATGGAACTATATACTATTCAGATAAAGACAATAATTTAGTAGAATACAAAATAAAAAAATTAAACAAATTGGATGGTTCATTTAAATCTGAAACAATTGACGGAAAGAAATTAAATGGTTATTTACCAAATAAAAGCAGCGGTTTTGAAGGTTCTTTAAATAATCAAAAAGTACATTTCGATTATCCTGGCTCATATATATCAGAAACTAATATATTACAGTATAACTATACCAACCATATTGGAAAAGCAACTATAAAAAATGAAATTTCTCTATTTCTTTTAAACAATCCTAATAGTATAAAAGCAATAGATATTATTAATTCAAATATTAATAAAGAGTATGGCATAACAGAAACAGTTAATATAAAAGACCAAAAAGAAATATATGATATAATAGAAACTACATTGAATAATAAAATGCAAAAACATTTTCATGAATTAGGTGAAAAGATTGGAAATGAAGAATCAATTTATTATGTAAAAAATACCATACCAAATATAACATTTATAAATGATGATTTAATTTCAATATCAAGTGATAATGTATCAAATAATGCCGTATATTATTTGAATAGCGGGGAACAATTAAAAATCAACTACATTATTTCTGATACTAATAAATGCATAGAAATAATAAGAGCTAAAATGCTGGATAATAAAAAAATTGTAGAAAATAAAAAAATCAACATTAACAATATAAGTTTAGAAAAAAACTACTTTTACATAACCCCTAATGGTATAGTTTTCAATTGGCTATTACATTATAAAGATAATATCATTAATAAAGAAATTGATTATGTAAGTGTATTTCTAGAATCAAAAGAAATTACTGATGTAATAAGCAATAAATTTAAGAAAATATTTAATTAATAATTATGAATCTTTTTTACAAATGATAGTACAATTTGTTTTATAATAAATATATTTTGGGAAGTATATTTAATTTATAAGAGGGTAAAAATGAAATCTAGTCTTTTAACTTTGTTATTATGTTTATCAATATTAGTTTCATGTACTACTAATACAAGTGATAATCAAAAAGAAGCTACTAATGATTCCAAAACTACAAAAATGGAACTTAGCGAGAATGAAAAAGCAAACAATTATGAAGTTGTATATTTGATAGCTGATACCGGAGAATATATCAACTCAGAAGTAGCACAAAATGAAAACGGCAATTTCGGTTATATATATTACAGAGATGCCAATCAAAATTTAACTACATTCAATATTACAAAAGCAGGGGAGCTTGATGAAGGAAATATATCAGCAACTTCTTATGACAATAAAACATTAGAAGGAAATTTCCCTAGCATAGCATATCCATTCGTAGCTACAATAGATGGTAAAGAAATGACTTTCAAAACTGGAAAAACATCTATAACTGGTGCTAGAATAATTGAATACACTTATTCTAATGTATCACCAAAAGCAGATGATCCTAGATATTTCCAATTCAAAAGTGCAATATTTGCTTTGAATAATGAAAATCAAATTGAAGTAATAGACAAAATAAATTTAGATATAAATAAAGAGTTCAATATAACAAATGCAACTGTTTTCAATGATTTGACAAAATTATTAACAGCTCAAACTATAGTAAGCAATAAAATGACTCCTATCTATGATGAATGGGTAAAATCAGATTATATATCACATATAGAAAATTATTCTTCTCAATTTGGTATAGATTATTTAAGTAAAAAAGTTGTATCTATAAATAAATTAGTTTATGAATATACTGGCGGAGCACATGGAAATTATGCTACAGTAAACAGTGTATACTCATTAGAAGATGGAAGTAAATTAAAAATAGAAGATTTAATAACAGACTTAAAAAATCCAGAATTATTAAAATTAGTAAAAGATAAATTAGTAAATCTTGAAGGCAGAGATGCTAATTCTTATATAGGTTTAGATGAACTTACATTAGAAAATAATAATTTCTATTTGACATCAAAAGGTTTAGTATTTACTTGGGGCATTTATGAAATAGGACCTTATGCAATAGGTGAAACTAGAGTATTAATACCTATAAAAGAAATAACACCTTATTTAAAAGACAAATACAAAACTATATTTGAATAATAAATGTATTGTATTAATTAAAAATAAATATTTAGGACGGTAATATGTATAATGAAACAATTAATTATTACGAAATGATATATTTGCAAGCTGATACAGGAGAATGCATAAACTTAAAAAATATTGTGAATGAAAATTCAAATTTAAAAGATGTTTATTACACATATATAGATAGCAATAAAAACTCAAAAAACTTTAATGTGAGAAAATCAGATGGAGAATTAGTTTTTGATATAAATATGGAAACTACGGAAACAAATTTACCAAGTAGTGAATATCCTTTTACTGCCAAAATAGACGGCAAAGAAATGACTTTCAAAGCTGTTAAAACTCCTGTAACCGGTGCTAAAATAATAGAATATACTTACTCAGAAGATTCTCCTATTAAAGATTCTCCCAATTATTATTTCCATCTTTTTCGTAACTTTCTATATAAAACTACAATATTTGCTCTGAATAATGAAAGCAATTTAGAAAGTATAAATAAAATAAATTTAGATATAAATAAAGGATTTGAAATAGCTGCTCCATCATTTTTCAATGATTTAAAGAAATTATTAACGGATTATAGTATAATAAAAAATAAAATGCAGTCTATGTATAATGAATGGAAGGTGGAAAATGGCTGTGAATATGGCAGAGATAGTATTTCTGAGGGATTCTCAATATACTATTTAAGTGAAAAAATAATTCATATAATACACCGTGTTTACGATTATTCTGGAGGTATAATAAATGGAATGTACGCTTCAATACATTCAATATATTCATTAGAAACAGGAAATAAATTAGAAATAGAAGATTTAATAACTGATTTAAAAAATCCAGACTTACTTAATTTAGTAAAAGTCAAATTACTAAAAATAGAGGATATATGGACTGATTTTTTGGATAATCTTTCATTAGAAATTGCAGATTTTTATTTTACATCAAAAGGTTTAGTATTTAAATGGGGAATATATGTATTAGGACCTCGCAGTATTGGAGAACCTGAAGTACTAATATCGGCAGAAGAAATCAAGCCCTATTTAAAAGACGAATACAAAACTATATTTGAATAATAAAAATATCTATTTATAAAGTGTATAAGAGGGTAGTTATTAATTTAACTATCCTATTTATATTAATACTTGACTTAAAATAAATAATAAACTATACTGAAAACATAAACTAAAAATACTTAAGAACAAATATCTTTGAATATATTTCGAGTTTAATTTCGGAGGTATTTATGTATGAGTATTTTTAATAGCTTAAAACTTAATTGGCATTTCATCAATAACTGCAATATGCATTGTAAGTTTTGTTATGCCTCAAAAGTTTCCTGCAGTATAGATGTCTTTAAAATAGCATCTAAACTTAAACCTTTTAAGTATATAAACTTGGTAGGGGGCGAACCAACTATATATAAAAGCTATATTCCTTTATTATATTATCTAAAATCACAAAATCATGTGCTGAGCATAGTAAGCAATGGTTCAATCTTTTTAAAAGACAAGTCTATACTAAATGCCACTTTGGAATGCTGTGATGTTATTGGTTTAAGCATAGACTCATTAGACAAAGAAACATGCCTAAAAATTGGAAGAAGTATAGGAAACAGCAAAACTATAACGGAAAAAGAATATCTGTACTTAATTTCAAAAATCAAAGAAAGCGGAAAAGAGTTAAAGATAAATACTGTTGTCAATAGGTATAATTACAAAGAAAATCTAAACTCATTTATAGAAAAAATTATACCTAACAAATGGAAAATATTTCAAGTGCTTCCTATAGAAAACCTTAATTCCTGTAAAGAACTTCTAATAAGTGATGAAGAATTTAATTATTTTCTAAACACTCATGCAGAAAATGATAAAATAATATATAGTGAAAATAATGATAATATGACATCTTCCTATATAATGCTTGATGCTAAAGGCAGATTTTTTAACAACATTAATAATAAATATATTTACTCAAAGAGTTTATTAGATGATAATGTTAATTTAGAGGGAGAATTTCTCAAAATGAATTATAATATTGATAAATATTATGAAAGGTACAAAAAAGCCAATTAATTTAAATGGGGTATAATTTATAAAGGAGAAATAAAATGGAAAAATTATATTATGACTTTGATGAAAAAGAAGTAAAAAATATGTACAAAAAATTAATGTGTTTTTTTAAAGAACATGAGGAAGATTTTGAAGAAACTTCTATATTTTTATCAGATGAATATATTAATGGAAATATTAAATTAGAAACATATTTACAATTAATAAATTTATTTATGAATCATTGTATTGCACCGCATAAAAATGGCATGGGAACATATGAAAAACTTTTAAAAGGCGTCTTAAAAATAAAAGACTATATGATAAAAAATAATAATATAGATGAAAATATATATGAACTGCTTATATATATTTATAGTACAAATTATGATTTTGAACAAATGATAAAAACATCTGAAGAATTATTAAAAATAAATAATAAAAATAAAATAGCAATACTTCATTTAGTGAATAATGGGAAAGAATTAGATTATGCTTCTCAGCTTCTTCAAGGTGCGTTCAAAATAATAGATTCAATACCAATATTTATAGGATTTTACAATGATTACACTAAAGAAAAAGATATAATAATTAATTATATAGAAATGAAGAAAGAAAATGAAGAGAAATCAAAATTACTTCTAGAAGAATATGAAGAACATGGGATCAAAAATCTATTGGATGAAAAAAATATTATAAAAAAATTTAATGAAACAATAAATGTATATAAAAAATTAATAGAAGAATTAAAGCCATATAATGGTAAGTATGTATATTATTTTATGGAAAAATATAATTTTAAACCATATAAAGAATCTTTGAAACATATTCAAAAAATATATAAATGGCATTATGAATTACGCTGTATTGAACATTGCAATATCTCTCTGCTTCAATATAATCTTGGATGTGCGTATCTTAATATATATATGATAAATGATGATATAGAATATAGGAATAATGCTAAAAAATTATTTGAAGAAAGCATAAAAAATTATCTTGATGAAGAAATGACAAGTCTATTTATTAAAGACCCTATTATAAAGTTAGTTGATATTTATGATACAGAAAAAGAATATAAAAAAGCTTATGATTTAATTAAAGAAAATCGATTTTTAAATATTAATTTATTATATGATTGTAATTTATTATTATTAGAAGGAGAAATGTATTATAAAAAAGACAAAAATGAAAAATCGGCAAACAAAACTATTGAAGATTTTAGACAGGCAATAGAAAGATTAAAATATATTGATACACATTCCTTTGAATTAACAATGGAAAAAATTCTTCATAGTACAATACCTCTAATATATGAAATGGAAGAAAGCGGCTTTATACATGAAAATAGTGCAAAAAATTTACTTCAAGATTTATATTTTTATCATTTAAATAAACCTAAATTCTATACATCAGCATATATTACAGCATATAATATAAAAGCTTATGACCTATGCCGAAATATAATATTATTAATACCAAAAGAATATTATTATTATAATATTAATAATATTATAAATGAATATTATATAAAAGCCACACACTATTCAAAGATTGATAATACAGAAGAATTATTGGATATCTTTAATAATTCAGAAAAATTATCAATCTTTAAAGACCCTGTTATAGATTTAATAAATGAATGTGCAAAATCTGAAGTTCTAAAAAAAGATACTGATATAAAAAACAAAAATGTATTAATAGATATTTATGAGATTATGAGCAATACAAGAAAAGAACTTGTAGTTATGCGTTTATTTGATTATGTACGAAATGCTGATGCATATTCTAATAAAACCTTTGATGAAGACATGAAAGAAGAAATTACAAATAAAGTTGCCAAATGGAAAGGAGAGAATATCAGTATGAAATATAAGAATGAAGAATATGTATTATGCTATCATTTTCATTCATCAAATAAGATTGAAAAAGATGAAAATGGAGAAACTATAAAGGATAATAGAGGAAAACCTTTAAGAAGACTGCCTAATAAAAATTGGATAGCAATTAATCAGATAAGGGATTCATTAGCTCATAGGGTTAATGAAAAAACGAGCGATGTTAATGAAGAAATTATTAATGCTAAAAAATCAAGAGAGTTTATAAATGCTAATTTTGAATATATAATCAAATGTTTATTCAGTGTAATAATAGAAAATAATTTGCTTACCGATGAACAATTCAGAAGAGATGAGTTTTAATTAAATTTTTTATAAAGGTATTAATTATTATTTAGTTAATACCTTTATATTATTTAATTAAATATATTTCCAAGTGTAGCCTTTCTTCATTTCTAGAATTTGATCAACAGTACCTTTCGCAATAATTTCTCCGCCGTTAGTGCCGCCTTCCAATCCTAAATCGATTATGTAATCGGCAGCTTTTATAACATCAGGATTATGTTCTATTATTATAACGCTATGTCCTTTCTCTACTAATTTATTTAAAGCTATAAGAAGTTTATTAACATCATCAAAATGAAGACCTGTAGTAGGTTCATCTAATATATATACTATATGCTCATCGCCTTGTTTTTTAGCTAATTCTGTAGCAAGTTTCAAACGTTGTAATTCACCGCCTGAGAAAGTATCAAGCCTTTGAGAAAGTTTTATATAACCAAGTCCAACCTCACTCATTATAGAAAGTGTTTTTGTTATTGATTTGTCGAAGTCAAAAAACTCTATCGCCTCATCAACTGTAAGTTCTAATACTTCAGCTATGTTTAAAGATTTAAATCTTACGGATAAAGTTTCATCATTGTATCTTTTACCTCCGCAAGCCTCGCAAACAATCTCCATATCGGATAAGAAGTGCATCGCAATTTTTCTTATACCTTTACCTTCACATATATTGCATCTTCCTTCTTTACCATTATATGAGAATCTTCCCGGTGCAAATGCTTTTGCTTTTGCTGTAGGAGTTTTAGCAAATATGTTTCTTATTTTATCGAATACTTTACTATAGCTTACTAATGTACTTCTAATAGAACCAACTATTGAAATTTGATCAACTAATATAGTGTCTGAAACAATGCTAGGTATTTCAACACTTTCAAATTTTGAATATTGATTTAATCTGCGTTTTTTTAGGGCAGGGTAGAGAGTATCTATTATTAATGATGACTTACCGCTTCCAGATACGCCTGTAACAACTACTATTTTTTTGAGTGGTATATCAACATCAATATTTTTTAAATTGTTTGTTGAAACATTTTTTAATTTTATGCATTCAGTTTCTTCATTTCTTACAGCAGTTTTTTCAAATACTTTTTTTCTCTCGCTTAAATAATTTCCTGTAAGTGAATTATCATCTTTTAATATATCATCGTATTTGCCTTGAAAAACTACTTCACCTCCGAAAGCACCGGCATAAGGCCCCATATCTACAATATTATCAGCAGCCTTCATAGTATCTCTGTCATGCTCTACTATTACAAGAGTATTTTTTAAATCTCTTAATTCTTTTAATGTATCAAGCAAATGATTTGTATCTCTTGGGTGAAGTCCTACGGTAGGTTCATCTAATACATAAAGTACACCTGTAAGTTTAGAACCTAATTGACTAGCAAGTCTTATTCTTTGTGCCTCACCGCCTGAAAGTGTTGCATATTTTCTGCTTAAAAATAAATATCCAAGTCCTACTTTATCTAAGAAACTTAATCTTGTTCTAATTTCTTTTATAGCTTCCTTTGATATAGTATTTTCTCTCTCGCTTAAAAGATTTGGAAGTTCATCAAAGAAATGAATATTTTCTTCAACTGTCATAGCACATACTTGGCTTATGTTTTTATTTTGTATAGTATAAGATCTTATTATTTCATTTAATCTTTCTCCATGACAAGAACTGCATTCCTCATCAATAAAGAATTTACCAAGGGATTGATCCTTCCATTCTGAATAATCTTCGCTTGTAACATCATTATTAGAGTGCCATGCAGTTATTACATTACCTATACAATAATCGCCTCCAAAAAATACTGTGTCTATAACTTTTTTATCTAATTCATTAAAAGGAGTTTCATATAAATCTTTCTTTGTTATTCCGCTTCTTCTTAAAAATCTCATTAAAGAATCAGTATAATGCTTTCCTGGGGTAGAAAACATATTATGAATAGCTGTATCTAATGCCCCATCAAATAAAGCTTTTGTGCTGTCCTTTATTGCTAAATCTATACTAAATGTAGGTTTGCTTCCAAGTCCTTTACATTCTTCACAATATCCCCAATGCGAATTAAATGAAAAATGTCTTGGCGTAACTTCAAAATCAAATAAAATTCCATGAAGCAAGCAGGCAGGGAATTTTGTATGGAAACTTTCTTTTACCATTATTCCATGAGAAGCTTTTATATGTGCTACTCCGTTTGATAAATCCATTGCTCTGTCAATAGCATCTGAAATTCTAGCTCTTTTATCCTTTCCAACAACAATCCTATCAATTACAATACCTACAGAATATATTTCTTCCTTAGACAATTCTTTAATATCATCTTCTGTAATATCGTCTATAACATAATCATTATTGTTGATTTGCATTCTTACATATCCAGCTTCTCTGGTTTTTTCTATAATCTTTTTAATATCTTTTGCATCATTATCATCGAAAGTAAATCTATGATTGAATGAGCTATGATACAAAGGTGATATTATAACAAGTTTATGCAAATCCATAGTATCAACAATTTCAGTTGCAAGTATAGAAGGAGTTTCAGCTTTTAAAGTATTTTTATCATTACAATGCGGACAATGCGGCTTAGATAGTCTAGCAAAAATTAATCTAAAATAGTCATAAATTTCTGTAACCGTTGCCACAGTAGAACGAGGATTTCTACTTACATTTTTCTGATCTATTGCAATTGCAGGAGCTAATCCTTCTATTTTTTCAATATTAGCATCTTCAAATCTTCCTAAAAATCTTCTTGCATAAGTAGAAAGCGATTCAACAAATCTCCTTTGACCTTCTTTAAATATAGTATCGAATGCAAGAGAAGTTTTTCCGCTTCCTGATACTCCTGTAATAACATTGATTTTATTTTTAGGAAGTGTCAAGCTTATATTTTTAAGATTATGCTTATTAGCACCTTTTATTATTAATGAAGTATTTTCTTCCTTTTTTGTTTCTTCTGTCTTGATATTTTCTTTTTTCTTTTTTGAAGGCTTTAATATTTCTTTAAGTTCTTTTGCTGTTAGAGATTCTTTTACATTAATTATATCTTCAGGTTTACCCTCAGCAACGACTCTGCCTCCTTTATCTCCGCTTAAAGGCCCCATATCTATAATATGATCAGCACATTTAATGACGTCCAAATTATGCTCTACAACCAAAACAGTATTGCCTTTCTCAACAAGTCCGTCCAATGCTTTTAATAATTTCTTTATATCCTCAAAATGAAGTCCTGTAGTAGGCTCATCTAATATATACAAAGTGTTTCCAGTAGATATTTTATGAAGTTCGCTTGCAAGTTTTATTCTTTGAGCTTCTCCTCCTGAAAGAGTAGTTGAAGGCTGACCTAATTTTATATATCCAAGTCCTATATCTTCCATTATTTTTAATATCCTTGTAATAGAAGTTATACCATCAAAAAATTCTATTGCTTCAGATACACTCATTTCAAGAACATCGTAAATAGTTTTGTCTTTATATTTAACATCTAAAGTTTCTGCATTAAATCTCTTTCCGCCGCATTCCTCGCAAGGCACTAATACATTAGAAAGAAACTGCATCTCAAGTTCTATAACTCCTGCACCTTCACAAGTAGGACATCTTCCGGTTTTCACATTGAATGAAAATCTTCCTTTATCATATCCTCTCATTTTAGCAAGTTTAGTAGCTGCAAATAAATCTCTTATAGGCGATAAAACTTTTGTATAAGTTGCTGGATTGCTTCTTGGTGTTCTTCCTATAGGAGATTGATCAACTTCTATAACTTTGTCAATATTTTCAAGACCTTCTATTCTTTTATGGCTTCCCGGAGTTAAAGTTTTACCATAAAAATGATTATGCAAAGCACGCATTAAAATATTTTCAACTAGAGTAGATTTACCGCTTCCAGAAAGTCCTGTAACTACAATAAATAAACCTAATGGAAATTCAACATCTATATTCTTAAGATTAAATTGATTAGCCCCTATTACTTTTAAAAACTTTCCGTTTCCTTCACGTCTTTGTTTAGGAATTTCTATATCATCATCGCCGCGTAAATATTTAGCAGTGTAAGATCTATCAGATTTTATAAACTCTTCATAATCACCAATGCCTACAACTTCACCGCCATTAATACCGGCATTAGGGCCTATATCGATTAAATAATCTGATTCCTCCATAGTTTCTTTATCATGCTCTACAACTATGACAGTATTATTTTTATCTCTTAAGGTTTTTAATGATTCAATTAATTTTTTATTATCTGATTGATGCAAACCTATTGAAGGCTCATCAAGTACATATAATACCCCTTCAAGTCCGCTTCCTATTTGAGATGCTAATCTTATCCTTTGTGATTCTCCGCCTGAAAGAGTAGGAGAGGATCTTTCTATTGTAAGATAAGTTAATCCCACTTTCACCAAAAATGTTAATCTATAAATAATTTCTTTTACTATAGGAGCACCGATCACTTCTTCATCTGGCTTCAATTTTAATTTAGTGAAATAATCATATAAATCTTCTATAGTCATTGAAGAAAAATCAGCTATAGTTTTTCCATTAAATTTTACTGACAAAGCATCATCATTAATTCTTTTACCCTTACATTTAGGGCATTCAACTTCGTCCATAAAATTAGCGTAATAACTATTTTTATAAGTTTCATAATCGTATTTTAATCTGTCTAAAATTCCGGGAACTCTTTCTTCAACAAGTTTGCTATGATACCAGAATCTTTTTCTCCATTTTACTTCTTTATCAGTACCATAAAGTAAATATTTCTTTTCTGTTTTAGTTAAATCTTTCCAAGGCTTTTTTAAATCTATTTTATAAGTCTTTGCAATAACTTCAAGTTCATCAGTACCATATTCCATATCAAAACCGATATGATCATCTACAAAACATGATAAAGCCCCTTCATAAATATTTAAATTCTCATCTTTGACAATATGTTTTTCAGTGAATACATGTTCAACTCCAAGTCCTCCGCAAACAGTACATGCTCCCATTGGGTTATTAAATGAAAATAAATTAGGCTCAATATCAGCAATAGAGTGTCCGCAATTTGCACAAGATCTTTCAGTTGTGTACAATTTATAATATTTATCTATTTCAAACTGCTTACTCATTTTTATTTTTTTCTTTTTTGTTTTTGTGTCTTCTTCAGCATTTTCTGGAGTTTGTGTTTCTAATACTTCTTCACTTTTTTCATGTTCTTCATAGAATGCTACTAAGCCTTTTGTTATTCTTATGGCTCTTTCAATATCATCGGTGATTCTTGACAAGTATTTATCTTCAACCTTAATTCTATCTATAACTATTTCTAAAGTATGTTTCTCATATCTCTTTAATTCTGGAATTTCATCTTCATCGAATTTATAAACTATATTATCAATTCTTATTCTAGGATATCCTGCAAGTTTAACTTCTTCAATTTCTTTTCTATACTCTCCCTTTCTATCTCTTACAATAGGAGCAAGAACTAAAATTCTTTTTTCTGCGAACTCTCTTAAAACACTTTGTGCAATTTGGTCTTCACTTTGTTTAGAAATTTTATGTCCGCATTTAGAGCAGTAAGGAACTCCAAGTCTTGCAAATAATAATCTAAAAAAGTCGTATATTTCTGTAACGGTACCTACAGTAGAACGAGGATTTTTATTTACGCTTTTTTGGTCTATAGAAATAGTAGGGGATAGTCCTTCTATATGTTCAACATCAGCCTTAGCCATAACGCCTAAAAACTGTCTTGCATAAGCTGACAATGATTCCAAATATCTTCTCTGTCCCTCTTTAAAAATAGTATCGAATGCAAGAGAGCTTTTTCCGCTTCCTGATACTCCTGTTAAAGTAGTTAGTGTTTTATGAGGTATTGAAAGTGATACGTTTTTAAGGTTATGCTCTTTAGCACCTCTTATTTCTATAGAATTATTAGCCATAAAAAATCCTTCTAAAAAAGTTAAAATATTATAACATAAATTCTATATAAAAAAAGAGTTTATCGATATTAAATATTAATAAATAAATTTTATTACATTCCCCGCCCTTTAATATTTACTGCTTAAATTTGAACATAAAATTTCTTATTCCTTAAAATCTACAAAATAAAAGCATGCCCGCCCAAGCGACTTTTAATTTAGAATTTTTACTAGAAAATAAAATTTAAAAATTTATTCACCGCACGCAGAATGAAACTAAAAAACAAAGCTTATTATAATTCAAATTTCACAAAATATTATAATAAGTTAACCGTGCGTTAAATAGACTATAAATTTAATAAAAACTAGGGTGGGATTGCTTTTTCTAATTAAGCAATAAAAAGAATTAAATTAAAATTACAGAATAAAACAGTAAATATAAAAGGGCGGGCATGTAAATAAAATTCTAAATATAAATAAAAAAGGCTTTATAATATATTGCTATACTATAAAACCTATGGAAAATTATGAATCTATATGTTTAACTATTATATATCTAAAGCAGCATGATATCCCCAATATACAGCATTTGTTATTGTAGCAACTTTTGCCGCATCTCCAATTACTCTTACAAACGGAGCAGTATCTCTTAATTTTTCAACCGTATCAGTACAAGATCTTTGTCCTAATGCACATATAACTGTAGTTCCTTCAACTAATACTTCTTTATTGTCTTTATCAACACATAATATTCCGTCTTTTCTTACTTCTATTCCTTTATATCCAGTATGAACTGTAACATATTTATCAACTTCTTTTAAAAGTAAAGGTCTATGTCTTACATTAGCATCAGGAGCAAGCTCATCTCTCATTTCTACAAGATGTACTTTTTTTCCTTCCATTCCTAAATGTATAGCACATTCACAACCTGCTAAACCGCCTCCAAATACCACTACATTATCAGTTACTTTATCTTTTTCTTTATAGTAGTTATTTACTATTACAACATTATCACCATCTAAACCTTTTATAGGAGGAACTAAAGGAGTTGAACCTACTGCAATTATTAATGCATAAGGATTTTCTTTTTCTACTAATTCTTTTGTTACTTCTGTATTTGTACGTATTTCAACGCCAGCTTTTTTAGCAAGCAATGCATAAGTATTAGATAAATCATACATTTCTTTTTTGAAAGGTATTGCCTGCTCACTTTTTAATATACCTCCAACTTCTGATTCTTTCTCACATAATATAACTTTATGTCCTCTTCTAGCAGCAGTATAAGCAGCATATAAGCCTCCAGGACCTGCACCTGCAACTAACACTTTTTTGCTTTCTCTTGCAGGCATAACTTCAATTCCGTCAAGTTCTCTTCCTATTAAAGGATTAACTGTACATCTTCTTGTAGCAGTAGCAGCACGTTCAGCCATACAAGTAAAGCATCTTAAACAATGCACTATTTCTTCATCTCTATTTTCCATTACCTTTCTAGGCAATTGATGATCAGCAAGCAAAGCACGTGCCATATAAACAATATCTGCCTTTCCTGAGGCAATAATCTCTTCCATTTGCTCAGGACTATTTAAACCGCCTATTGTTGATACTGGTACAGAAACATGTTTTTTTATAGCCTCTGCTAAATATACATTACATCCATGCTCTTTAAACATAGAAGGGTGAGTGTCTCCGAAACCTCTTTGATAAGTACCAGCAGAAACATGAAGCAAATCAACATAAGGAGATATCTGTTTAGCTATTTCTATTCCTTCATCTAAATCATAACCGCCGTCAAATAATTCAGAACCGCTGAATCTAAATTCTATTGGAAATCTTTCTCCAACAGCTTTTACGAACTGATGTTAATACTTCTATTGCTAAACGGCATCTATTCTCTAAACTTCCGCCGTATTCATCTTTTCTTTTATTAAAATAAGGAGAGAAAAATTGATTAATAAGCCAGCCATGACCTCCATGTATTAAAAGCATTTCAAAACCAGCTCTTTTAGCAAGTGCAGCAACATTACCATAAGCATCAACAATATCTTTTATCATTTCTTTCGTTAATGATTTTACTTCTACACCATCAGGGCGTACTGTATCAGAAGGTCCCCATTGAGCCATACTTTGCTTTTTAGTTTTATCTGTCATATATGTGCCTGCATACATACCAGAATGTGATAATTCCAAACTAGCTATTGAACCATGTCTTCTTATAGCATCTGCCGTATAAGTAGCAGCAGCAAGAGAGTTTAATATTTTTGTATCCAAATGATAAGCATGAGAACCGTCTGTTTCAGGATGTACCATACATTCACTTACTGTAACAGCACCTGCACCGCCTCTTGCCCTTAATTCATAGAATGCAGTAGATTTTGGACCTATACAGCCATCATTAGTTATATTAGTTCCGCCCATTGGAGCTGAAAACATTCTATTTTGAAATGTAACGCCTGCTATTGTTATAGGCTTACATAGATTAGGATATTTATGTTTAATATTTTATACTCCTTATATTTATTTTTATTTAATATTTTTCAAAACTATTTAACAAGATTATATCTACTATTTTAAATTTTTAATAATTATATGTACATGTTGTATAAGTTCTAACTTTAATCTATAGAATTACAGTCTTTTTGCTTCTTTGGGCCACCAAAAGAAGTGGGGGTTGGGGCAAAGCCCCAATTATAATTTCAAAAATACTAAAATAACAATACTGCAAATACTCATTGATTTAGTTTAAAAATAGCTATATTTCTTGTTAAGAATTAGCTCTCTTTTCTCTTTTGTCTAAAATTGAATATATTATTGTTAATACTATTCCAAAAATATTCAAAGCACATGCCACTAAAAATGCATTTTGATAACTTCCATATTGACGATACATACTTCCCATAACAGTAGGGCCGAAATATCCAGCTATAGCAACACCAATAAACATTATTCCATAATTAACACTGTTATTTAATGTTCCAAATTTTGAAGCTGTAAATCCCGGAAAAACTCCCATAAAAGAACCAAAACAAAGTCCTACTATAGATATGCCGATATAAAATATAACATTAGTTCCTTCTCCTGATTTATAAAGACATAATAATCCTATTGCACCAAGTACACATGAAAAAGCTAAAGTTAATATTCTTCCTATTTTATCAGAGGAATAACCTGCTACAATTCTTCCAAATACATTAAATAATGCCAATACAGATACTGCAGTACTAGCAGCAATAGCACTCATACCAACTAAATTTCTTGCAACTGCTGAAGCTTGAGAAGTAATCATCATTCCGGTAAAAGCTCCGCAAGTAAAAAGAAGTATCATTACATAAAATGCTGGAGTTTTAAGCATTCCTTTCCAATCTTTATTAATAGTTACAGAAGTTGAATTCTTCTTTTCTGGAGGAGTCCAACCATCTGGCACAAAATTTGGAGGACATTTTTCTATAGTAAAAGAACAAAATGCAAGTATAATACAAAAGACTATACCAACAATTTTAAATGCTGTAGGGGCATCAAATTTATTAACAATCATTGTAACTATAGGAGGAAGTGCTACAGAACCAAAACCATATACAGCAGTTATAATACCTCCTACTAATCCGCTTTTATCTGGGAAAAATTTTATGCAGCTGCTTTTGCAGTACCATAAGCCATGCCTAATCCAAGCCCTCCTATTAAAGCATAAGACACAATTAAAAATCCTACACTTGTGGCAAAACCAGAAAGAAGCATTCCAAGTCCCCACATCATACCGCCTACAAATAAAACTTTTTTAGGTCCGAATTTATCATTAACCCAGCCTCCGCTTATCATTGTTATAGGGCCAACACTATTAGCTATCGTATATACTATAGCTAAATCTGCTGAGGTTAATGTCTTTCCCAATATTCCTGATAAATATTCAGCCATAGGTGCAGCAAATACACTCCAAGTATAAATTGAACCTAAACATAAATTGGCTAAACATACTACAAAAAGTATGAACCATCTCTTTTTTGTATAATTCATAATATACTCCCACGATTTATTATTATATGTAAATATCTATAAAATGTTATATTTTGATCCTTTATTTAAATGCTAAACATTTTTCATGTATACAAATAATAACATATAGATATAAACGTGTCAATATATACATATTAGTTTTTATATGTTTTACACTATAGATTTTATATATTAATAATGATATAATGCTAAAATATAAACATATAGAACAAATAATTGGAGCGATTTTTATGGGAGTGTTAAAATATGCCATATTAGGACTTTTAAATCAAAAAAGTATGACAGGATATGACATAACAAAAGAATTTGAAGAAACATTATGCGAATTTTGGAGTGCGAAACACAGTCAAATATATCCGGAATTAAAATCACTCAATGAACAAGGTATGGTAGAATATAAAATAGAAATATCAGGAACTGTTTTAGAAAAAAAATTATATTCTATTACTGAACTTGGAAAAAAAGATTTTATGAAATGGCTTGAATCAGAAATAAATATTCCTCCTACATTTAAAGATGAATTTAGATTGCAATTATTTTTCTCAGATTGTTTATCAGAAGAAATGAGAATAAATCTTATAACTAATCATCTAAATCAGCATAAAGAAAGACTAGAACATTTAAAAAATAATCAAAAAAAATTTTCATCTATTATACCTGAAAAGAACACAAATAGTTTCAGCGATTATTTAGTATTAATGGGAGCTATTATGCGTGAAGAAAATACTTGTAAATGGCTTGAGAAATGTTTAGAATTATGCAGTAAATAAATATTGTTCTAAATATTTATTTATTAAAAAGTTTAATGAAAAACTAGAAAAAATATATAGTTCATATAATAAGTTATTATTTATCATATAAGAACATATAAAGTTAGTTATTTTTTCAATATATTTATTATATAATAAATATATTGAAAAACAAATAAAAATATACTATACTTAATATAGAAAATAAATTCTCAGGATATCTAATGACTTTAACAAATGTAGTTACAATCAAAAGCAAAAACGGTATGCATCTTAGACCTGCAGGCGTTTTATCACAAATTTCAAGTAAAACTGATTATGCCAATATAGGAATATTCCTATTATATAACGGCGTTAGAGCAGATGCTAAAAGTGTATTCAATATTATGGGACTTGGAGCATTTCAAGGTGCAAATCTTATACTAGAAATTGAATATGAAGATGGTATGGAAGAAATAGCAAAAGAAGCTGAAAAAGAATTAGTAGAATTCTTTGAAGAAGGCTATATCCATGCTGAAGTTCCAGAAGAAGATTAAAAATTCATAAATATTTCAAATATTATATATAAAGATAAATACTAAAAAGGATATCTAATGATTAGTTATTTTGTAATAGCTATGTTGGCGATATCAATTATTGTTGTAATGGTTTTGACTATTAAATTTAAAGTACATCCATTTATAGCAATGTTGTTGGTTGCCATATTTTTAGCATTTACCCTGCATGTTCCCTCGAGTAAGGAAAGCAATTATATAACAGAAATATCAGCATTAATAGGTAAAGGTTTTGGCAATGCATTGGCAAATGTCGGTATATTAATAGTGCTGGGAAGTATTATTGGTAATATATTAGAAATGTCTGGTGCGGCCTTAAAATTAGGTGAGATAGTGCTGAAAATAGTTGGAAAATCTCACCCTGCTTTAGCTATGAACATATTAGGTTTCATAGTTTCAATACCTGTCTTTTGTGATTCTGGTTATTTAATATTAACACCTCTAAGAAAAGCTGTAGCTAAAAAAAGCGGAGCATCTCCTGTAGCATTATCAGTTGCATTGTCTACAGGACTTTATGCCTCTCATGCTTTAATTCCTCCAACTCCTGGACCAGCTGCAGTTGTAAATCTATTCGGACTTGAAGCTCATTTATTAACTATAATTATAGTTGGTTTAATAGTAGCTATACCAACATCATTAGTTGGGGCAATATATGGTATATTTATATCAAAATATATAAAAAAGCCAAAATATCCAGATAAATCGCCTACTTATGAAACTTTAATCAGCGATATAGGAGAACTTCCTTCTGCTTGGAAGGCATTAGCTCCTATAATTGTACCTATACTATTAATGGCTATAGGAAGTATAGTACGATTTGATTCATTACATTTAGGTGAAGGTTTTATAGTTAATGTATTAATATTCTTAGGCGAACCTACTATGGCATTATTTATAGGCTTTTTATTCTCACTTCTATTAACTCATAGATTTAACAGAGAAGAAATAGCTATGTGGATAGGTGATGGTATAAGATCTTCAGGAAGCATATTAGCTATAGTTGGAGCCAGCGGTGCTTTTGCTGAAGTTTTGAAATCTACTGAACTTGCAAAAATTATACCTGAATTAGGACATATATTTGCTTCAGTAAATTTAGGATTAATATTGCCTTTTATAATAGCTTCAGCTTTAAAAATAATGTTAGGTTCTTCTACAATAGCAGTTGTTACAGTTGCTACTTTATTTGCTCCTTTGCTTGATACTTTAGGTTTTGTTACTCCTATATCTCAAATATTAGTATTAATGTCAATAGGTGCCGGCTCTATGATAGCTTCACATGCTAATGATAGTTATTTCTGGATTGTTGTTGAATTATCCGGATTAAAAATCAATGATGCATATAAAGCAAGAACTTTAGCAACATTTGTACAAGGAATTACTGCATTAATTATAATAATGATACTTGCTTTCTTGCTAAGATAATAATATAATCATTTTTAAATCTAAAAAGCTATACAAATAATTGGAGAAAATAATGCTTAAAATAAAAATTATAAATAAATCAAATAATCCACTGCCAAAATATCAAACTCCAGGTTCTTCTGGACTAGATTTGCATGCTAATTTAGATGCACCAATTACATTAAATAAAAATGATATAGTATTAGTACCTACTGGGCTTTTTATTGAAATTCCTGAAGGTTATGAAGCACAGATTAGAAGCAGAAGTTCATTAGCTTTAAAAAATGGTATATTTTGTTTAAACTCTCCTGCCACCATAGACAGCGATTATAGAGGAGAATTAAAAATTATACTAGCTTCTTTAACAGATAAACCTTTTACTATAAATAATGGTGATAGAATAGCTCAAATGGTATTTGCTAAAGTAGAAAAAATAGATTTTGAAGAAGTAGATTCAATTTCTAATACGCAAAGAGGTGAGGGCGGATTTGGAAGCACAAATAAATAACTATTGATAATTTATATTTTATATGTATAATATAGTCTATGAATAATAAATTTAAAATATTTTTATGTTTTATATTTTCAATATTAATGTTATCTTGTGGTTTACCAGATGTTACAGGAGTAACTTTAGAATTGAACCAACCATATATAACAAAAGTTATACCTGGTAACAATAAAATAACAGTTGAATTTGAAGCACAAAATAATGAACCGTCATTTAGCGGTTATAACATATATTTTGGAAACAATACTAATCCAAGACTATATAGATTATACAATCAGCAAAAATCTCGTCCAACTATGTCTGAAACGAAATCACAAGTTCCTCGTAAATTTTCATTTACTATTGAAACAGGAAGTTATTATTCTACTAATAGTACTGACATAGATACATTAAAAGATACTGATTTAAATAATGGTATACCAGTGTATATTTGGGTATCTGCATATCAAATAACGCCTCAATTAGAAAGTTATTATTATTATGATAATTTTGTAAAAATGGGAACACCAAGACCAGAGGCATTAAATCAGACAATATCATCTGGAGCTAGATTAAATATAGAAGGAAGAGATTTGGCTATATTAATTGATAATGGTGGTAAATTATATTTTCAAAATGCTTCTGGCGGAAGTATGATGGTTATGTCTGGAAATTCTTTAGATGATATTGTAATACCTCCAGAAAATGGATACGGTACAATAGATTTAGAAGTAAAAGCTAATAGATTATACCTCATTAAAATAACAGAAAACAACAATGCCTATTATGGAAAAATATATGTAAGGAGTGTAAGCGGTACAAGTGCTACAGTTGATTATTGCCGTCAAACTGCTGCTAATATACTTAGCTATTAATCTATGAAAAAAAATTATATATTGTTAATTATATTAAGCCTATTCATATTTACTTCATGCAATGAAGAATTAATCACAGTAGTAGATGAATATAATCCGCCTTATGATATTCAGGCTATACCAGGAGATGGTAAAGTCAGCATAAGTTTTTGGTCTGGGGTTATAGCTTCAGACTTTGCTGGATTTAATATATATGCAAAAGATTCTGAACCTTTTGTGCAGCCAGATGATGCAATTAAAAATTCTAGACAAGCATATCCAACAGTAACTAGCTCAAATCATACAAGAACAAATTTTGTAATACAAATTCCTACTTATACATTTAACAATAATACATTATATTACGTATCTGTTACTGCTTATGGTACAAATGATTTAGTAGATAAAAAATATATAGAAACTCAGATAAGTACTGTATGCCCAGTAATACCTAGACCAGAAGGAACAGGAAGTGGTACAACATTCACAGTTGGTTCAGGAACTGTTGGAACAATGGATCCAAATACAGGAAAAGTTACAGCAGCTAATGGTTGGGGAGTTCAATATTTTGGCTATCAAACAAATTTCAATGCTGTAGTTATAGTAACTAATAACACAGATGCTTCATTTGATACTGAAACAGTATATTCTGTAAATGGACTCTATATATTTAAAAGTGGAAATCAATTAGCTAAAATTTGGATAAAAAGTGCTAGTTCATATCAATGGGCATATCAGCAAGATGCTTCTAAATGGTGGGGCATTTAATTTATATAAAGTTTATAAACTTTATAATACTATCCAAAAATATATTTTATTAATTTTTTGAATTATATCTATTAAATATTATAATTCAAAAAACTATTAGTAAAATATAAATTATAATTTACATACAAATTAATACTAAATTTATTTGCTTTATTATATAAAATAATTCACTAAAATTGTTCTTATAATTCAATACATATAACTATGAAACCACTGGATTTTTTTAATAAGTATAAATTATATCTCTAAAAAGTTAGTAATATATTATTTAATTATTTGTTTAGATTTACATAGATATCATTATAAAGTAATATTAATATAAAAAATAGGATAGTCATTAATAGAATAAAACAAACTTAAATAATATAAAAATAGAGCCTATAGCATAAAACTATAAGCTCTATTCCAAAGGAGAACAATAAATCCTATTAATTAATTATCCTCTTGATTGTTTGTCTTTCCAAGATTTGATAGTCTTTTCAACCTCATCTCTTGAATATGAAGTATTCTTAACTATATCATCAGGTTTCCAACCTTGTTTGTACATTTTAATTATAAGCTCTTCTCTTTTGCTGTCTACTTTGTCAGCCTTCTCTCTCTTGCTTCCTTTTCCTGGTTTATCTGGCATATATTTATCAGCATTATCAAGTAAAGTTTCTAAGTATCTTACAAAGTATTCAGCTCTTTCAAGATTCTTAACTATTGTCTTATCATAATCTTCATACTGACCTTTCAAGCGTACAAGATTTTCTCTTTGATCTTGTATAGCCTGTATTATATCATCTATTTCTTCTAATTTAGAAATAAACAATTGAACTTTTTTATCATTCTTTTCTATCTTAGCAAAATCTCTCTCTAAAGAGTAAATCTTATCCATAAAGTTCTTTCTGGTATCTTCAACATCAACCATAGCAGCTTTTATACTATCAACTCTTTCAAGTATAACTTCTGTTTCGATTTCAGCCTTTCTTACCTGTTGTAATATATCATCAGCATATTCTTCTTTATCTTTAATAAATGAAAGTTTATTTTCTATTTGTGATGCTATATCAATAACAAGCTGTATACCTTCTTCAGTATGCTCTATCATAGCATTGTTTTCTGCTATATGAACAAATCTTTCCTGTATTTCTCCAGACATATCCATAAGCATATTAACTTTTTCTTGAGTATCTTTCAAGCTGTCTTTTTCTTTCTTGATACTGCTAGCATAATCTAATATTTCATGATGCATTTTCTTCAAGTTTTCAAACTCAGACATAGTTTTATTCATCTCAGTTGTTGTAACTTTAGTATCTTTTACTAAATCATTTAATCTAGCAACATCACCTTTGATAGACTCTGCCATTTCTTTAGCATTATCAAACACTTTTACAGTATTCATATATTTTGCTATATCCTGACCTATACCATCTATTTTTACTTTCATAGCATCATATTCTAATGAAATATCATTAGTTTTTGCTTCAAGCATATTATCTATAGAAGCAACAGCATCAGCTAATTTTACTTTTAAATCTTCTGTTTGATTATCCAAATCTTTAAGTATTACATTTGTTTTTTCATCATAGCTCAAATTAATACTTTCAAGTCTAGCTTCTATTTCAGAAGAATATTTAGTAATATCTTCTTCTAAAGCAGATACAATATCTTTCATATTAGTAATTCTTTTATCATACTCATCTAAGTTATCAGTATGTGATTTTATTATCTCTTCCTTAGCAGTTTGAATATGAGCTTTAGCATCATTCATAAGAAGTGATAATGTCTGCTCTAAATTAGAATTAAGTCTAGCTATATATTTCTCATATTTTTCATTAGCATTTTCTTCTATAGCATTAACATTTTCTTCTATAATATTATTAGCCTCTGCTATTCTAATATTAACAGCCTCTGCTATAGATTCTTGTAAAGCTGTCAAAGATTCAGAAAGACCTTCATAATGAGCTTTCAATGCATCAAACTCAGAATTCTTTTCTTCTAATAAGCTATCCATTTTATTAGAAACTTCTTCTATTACAGAATCAAATTCTGAAATTTTAGCTTCTATGGTTATCTTAGCATCACTAGATAATTCCTCAAGTCTAATATTGAATTTCTCACCTTGAGATTCTATATCTTTAGAGTATACATTTATTTTTTCTTGTAACTCTAAAGCCTTTTCTTCTATAAGAGCCTTTAATTTATCTATAGAAGGAGCAAACTCATTCTGTAAGCTATTCATCTGTTCTTCAACTTCTTTAAGTTTTTCTTTATTAGCTTCTGCTGAAGTAATAAATTCATCTTTTATACTTAAAGCCTGTTTCAAATCAGTAACAACATCTTCCACAGAAGAAGTTATATTAAGTTTAGTATCATCTAATTCAGCATGTAATGCTTCTATTTTTTCATTGTATTCTTTGTAAGCCTCCTCAAACAATTTTGAGAATTCCTCTTGGTTCTTCTGATGTCTGTCAGTATAGAATTTTTCAGAAGACAAATACATTTCTTTTAACTTAGCAATTTCTTCATCATGCATAGTTTTTATTTCGTCAACTGCTTTTTCACCTTCAGTACCTATAGACATCTTTAATTCGCTCATAAATTCTTCTTGATATGTGTCTATCTTTTTCTTGAAGCTAGTAATATTATCTTCAAGCTGTTTATTCATATTATTGAAGGCAGCTGTAATTTTATTATTAATATCATTTTCTATGCCTTCTATAGCACTCTTAACATCAGAGAATTTATCAAATTTCTTCATCTCATTTTCGATGAATGTTTGTACAGTATCAAGTATATGAGGGCTAAGCTCATCTGTTTCTTTAAGTACAGCCTCATTAAATGAAGCAACTAAGCTATTGATAGCCTCTTTAGCTTTAGATACATTTTCAGAAGCAAGTTTATTTTCTAAGGATTTAATATATTCCTCAGCTTCTTTTATCTTAGTACTGAATGCAGCTTCTTTTTCAGATATCTTCAATGAAGCTACATCAGCAGCCTCAACTACTGCACTTGTTAAGCTGTCAATCTTATTACGTATATTAATATCAGAATTCTTAACCATATCCATTAGAGCTTCTCTTTCTCTGCGTACAGTTTCAACTTCCTGAGATATATGTTTTTGAGACTGACTTAACATTCTAAGTTCATTTTCTTGCTCTTTAATATTAGCTTTTATAGTACCAACTAAAGAAGTAATATCACTTTGAGCTTCATCTATTCTATTTATGATGCCTTTTACTTTATCATTTTCTAATGCATCTATCTGCTCTTTAGCTGTTTCAACTTTATCATTGATATCTGCAAGCATTTCAACTGCAGCATCTCTTAAGTTATCTACTTCAGAAACTATAGCATCTTTATAGAATTCTTTTATTCTTTCTGGAGAAGCATAAGCATCTTCAAAATGAACTATTCTAGCTTCTATACGTTTTCTGAACTCCTCATTTGATTCCTCAAATACTTTGATGATATCATCTCTAAATGAGTCTGTTAGATATCTTAAATCTGTACCTATAGAATCACTCTGTATGCTTTCGAACATTTCAACTATTTGTTTTCTTTCATCTTCAATCATAGCAGCAACATCTTCTCTGTTCAATACATCGAATGATATTTTGTTTTTCAAAGCCTCTATGCTGTCAATGATATTGAGTTTTTCTTGATTGAACATACTCATAGTTTCATCTTGTTCTTTTATAAGTTCAACTATAGATTTTCTAAAGTTTATAAACTCATTAACAAGTCTATCTCTGTCGCCTTCAATAGAAGTCAAAGCTTCACCTGAATAAATAGCACCGCTTTCATATTTAATTCTAAGATTATCTATTTCAGCCATTAATCTATTTCTTTCTTCTTGTAAGGCTTCAGCTAAATCTTTAATATTAGCTATTCTGTCATTGAATTCATTTCTAAATTCACCCATTTCCTTAGCTAAAGTATCTTTATATCTCTTAATACTTTCTGAGAAGTCCTGTTCTAATATTTGGAAATCATCTTTAATACGAGCATTATATTCTTGTGCCATATTAGCCAAATCATTATTAGTTGGAACAGAACCTAATATCTCATCTCTTAAAGATACAAACTCATCTCTAAGTTCATCTTTTAATGTTTCTTTCTCATCTACAAATATTTGACTGATACTATCTAAAGTAGGAACATCTTTTAGCATTTCCTCTTTCATTTCTAACAATTTAGCCTCAACTGCTTCTTGTTCCTTAGATAATACTTCAGCAACTGCTTCAACAGTAGAGTAGTTGTCCTCTATATTTTTCTTAAATGATTCTAATGTATCATTTATTCTTACTCTTTCAGCTTCTATAACTTTTTCTACATAAGAAGTATCTAATTTACCAGCCTCTATATTTTTAGCAACTTCTGCTTTTGTATTTTCAATGTCAGCTGTTACATTTTCCTTATAAGTATCTATAAGTTTTTCAACTTCTTCTCTTGATATAGATTTATCATTTAAGTTGCTTATCTCTTTTCTTATCTCATCAAATGATGTTTCTAAATTAGCTCTTTCCACATCTAAAAGATTATTCAAATTATCTAAATAATCTTTCTTAAGATTTTCAAATCTTTCCTCTGCAGATATATATTCAACTCTTACTGCTGATTTGAAATGATCTAATTCCTCAATTAATTTTGCTTTTTCTTCTTCAAACATCTTAGCAAAATTTCTATTATCTATTTGAGTATTTATTATCTCATTTCTAAACTCTTCAAGTTCATTTGCTCTGTCTTCTCTTTCAGATACAAATAAGTCAGCAAGTTCGTCCATATTAGGTACAGAGTCTATTATTTTATTTTTAAACTCCTCAAGCTCATCTAAGATGCTAACATCTTTTTGAGATATTTCTTTAGCTATTCTATCATAAACTTCTCTTTTCAAGTCATCTATAGTAGTAAGTAAATCTTTTTTATCCTTAGCTAATTCATTAGAAAGTTTTAATGTATTTGTATTAAGTTCATTATTTATTCTGCTTATATAAGATTCTAATGCCTTAATTTTTACATCAACACCTTTATTAGAACTGCTAATATCTTCTTTAATAGACATTATATTATTTTCTAGGTAATCTATAGTTTGTTTACCTTCTGTTTTTAATGCATCCTGAAGATTTATAACTTTAGATTTTACTTTATCTTCATATTCATTTAACATAGAATCTAATTTTTCTTTATACTTAGCTACTTCAGCACTTAAAGAACCTTGATTATATTCTAAGTCTCTTATTCTATCATCGAATGCATTGATATGTCCTTCAATATTAGATATACCTTCTTCCAATCTTGAATCTAAGCTATCTTGTAATTCTAATTGTTTATTAGCTATATCTTCTTTCAATGCTTCTATCATAGACATAATTTCAGAATAATTTTCATTATCTAATAATTTATCCTTAGCATTTTCTAAAGTATCATTAATAGTATTAAGGTTAGTATCTTTCCAAGAATTCAAATCTCTTTCCATTCCTTCTATCTTATCTTTAAATTCAGTGAATGAACCATTGAATTGATTTTCTAATTCTTGTTTTAATACTGCAAAACTAGATGCTATAGTATCACCGTATAATTCTACAACTCTATTTTCATTAGACCAAACGTCTTCAAAATAATCTACACGTCTTTCTAATCTGTCTTTAAATTCCCTAGAATCTTTTTCTATACTTTCTACTAAATCATTCTTAATAGCTACAACACTATCATTGAAGTTATTGAATATGCTATCTAATTTTCCTTCTAATCTAGCAAGCTCATCTCTGCTTATATAAGATTTAGGTAAAGAATTCATAACATTATTTAAGTCTTTGTAAATTTCTTCTTTACTGTCTAATATCTTATCT
The DNA here is from genome assembly GCF_036997785.1 of Brachyspira pulli. Taxonomy (NCBI): domain Bacteria; kingdom Pseudomonadati; phylum Spirochaetota; class Spirochaetia; order Brachyspirales; family Brachyspiraceae; genus Brachyspira; species Brachyspira pulli. Next base: position 129,906 of record NZ_JAWLQI010000001.1, on the reverse strand, counting down.
TCTAATTTGCTGAAGCTTGATATTTGAGGAATTATACTTTCCTTAAATTGTTCTAAGCTATCACTAAGCTGTTTGAAGTTTTCATAAATAGCAGCGATTTCCTCTTGAGTTACACTAGTTTCATTGCTTTCTTCTTCCTCATACTCATCAACTTCTTCAGAATCTTCAGCTTCATCAGCAACTTCTTCTTCATCTTCCTCATAGTACTCATCTTCTGTTTCGTATTCTTCTTCATCTTCAACAGCAGCTAAACTATTTTTCAATTCTTCTAATTCATTAGAAAGTCTTATAACTTCATCATTCAAACTTGTGTCAACACCTTTAACTTTATCTTTTATTGTTGATAAGTCTTTTTCCAAATCTTCTATTTTTGAGAAATCCTCTTTAAGTGTATTGAATGATTCTTCTAATCTGTTTCTTTCAGCAATCAAGTCGCTATAGTCATGATTATCTTTTATAGATGTAACTTCTTTTTTGAATTCATCTATAGCATTTGATATCATATTTTTATATTCTATCAAAGTAGATTCTAAATTAGAAACATTATCATCACTGCTATTCATTCTAGCTGTTAATGTTTCCATTACATCATCTATAGCAGCCTGTATATGTGCTTTTTCAGAATCAAATATAGCAGGTATTCTCTCATCAGCAGCACTTAAGATATCATCTTTTAATGAAGCAAATGAAGCTCTTAAACCTTCAACTTCTTTTATCAATAGCTCTTTCTCATTTATATAATACTGAAGCATATTGTTCTTATCTAATACTGCATCTTTTATCTCATCAATAGATTTATCAAAATCTTTACTCAAGCTTGAATACTTGTTATCTATTTCTTCTTTTACATTATTTATTTCTTCGATAAGAGAAGTTTTTACACTTTCTATATCTTCTAATATATCAGTTACAGAAGAAATTTTTTCACTGTATTCACCAAACAATGACAATATATGTTCATTATTAGATATAAAGTCATTAACTTGAGCTTTAAATCTATCATCTATATTAGATTTGAAATAGTCAAATTCAGCTGATAATTTAGATATAGAATTATATAATTCTTCTTTCTCTAAATCCATTCTGTCAGAAACAAATCTAGCCTGAGTTTCTAATTGATTATTTACTTCAGTTACAGAATTCTCTATAGTTTCTAATTTACCAGCAATATCCATTAAGCCGTTATAATCAATTTTATCTTTAAATTCATTATATAAGCCCATTAATTCATTTTTAATATTTTCAAATGAAGTTGTCTGCTTATCTCTCAATTCTGATTCATAAGAACTTATTCTATTAACGATTTCTTCTTCTTTATTAGCAAGTAAATCATTAATTTGTACTTCTAAATTCTCAACAACATCTCTTAATTTAGCATCAGAATCTTCTAGCATTTTAGATACTGCATTATTTATACTCTGATTCAAGTTATTGAATGAATCATTAAGCATAATATCTAAATTATACTTATTCTTTTCAAGTTCTTCTAATTTTTCTTGTATATCAGCATCTACTTTAGAAGAATACTCATTCAAATAATCATCTATATAAGCCTTATTAGTATCAACTCTAGCTTTTTCTATTTCTATTTTTAAGCTGTCTGAATATTCATCTAATGCTTTTTTGTTTCCTTCATAAACAGATTCTAACATTTCTGAATATTCTTCATAATTAGATATAATGTTTCTTCCAACATCTTCTAATTTAGACATTATAGATTCTGTCTCATCTAATCTATAAGACTCTATGTTCTTCAACTCTTCTTCATATTTACTAACTGCATCTGATATCATATTATTGAATCTATTAACATCAGAAGTTAATCTTTCTTCTAAGTTGGCAATTCTATCATTAACAGTAGATAATTTTTCTTCCAAGCGAGTATTGATTTCACTTTCTTTGCCAAGTATTTCTTCTTTGATAGAAGCTATCATTTTAGCAATAATTCCATTCTTCTTATCTTTAGAACTTTCTATAAAGCTGTCAATATTTTCTTTAGCCTCTTTTAATTGCTCTAAAAGAAGTGATAAATTACCATCTTTCCAAATAGAAAGATTGCTTTCTATTTCATTTACTTGACCTTGTATATTAGACATAATCTCTGACTTAAAGCTGTCAACTTCAGGTCTTATAGCACTTTCATAAAGTTTTAAAGTTTTATTAGGATCTGACCAAGTATCTTCAAAATAAGAAATTCTCTTATCCATCAAATCTTTAAATTCTTTAGTACCTGATTCTAATTCATCATATAAAGAATATAATTTTTCTCTGTCATCATCAAATAAATCTCTTGAAACTGTATTATCTTCAAGTGAATCTAATTTTTCTTCTAAGCTAAATTTGAAGTCTGCTAATTCATCAAACAATTTATCAACATCACTTCTTAAGTTAGAATCAACACCATCTAAATTGCTCTTTAATGTATAAACTTCACTTTCTAAATCATATAATCTTTCAAAGTCTTCTCTTAAAGAATTAAATGCATCTTCTAATCTAGCTTTTTCTGCTTCTAATATCTCTATAGAGTCATTATTTTTAAGTTCATCTAATTCATATCTAAATGTTTCAATATTTTCTAATATAGTATCCTTTTCATCAGATATAGCATTTTTAAATTCTTCTATATTAATATTAGAAGTATCTATTTTTTCTAATATCTCATTTGTGAATGAATTAAATTCAGCTTCAATTTTTTCTTTCTCTCTTTCAAATATAGAGTTAATATCTTCTTTATTAGCATTTAATACTTCTTCTTTAAAGGCAGTAAAGTCTTCTCTTAATTTCTGCATTTGTTCATTATTCAATACTGCACTTTCTAAGCTAACTATCTTTTCATTAAAGAAGTTTCTTAAATTATCATATCTTTCATTAACAGCAGCTATTCTTGTGTCTATTTTCTCATGTAAATCTCTGATTCTATCTTCAAATATATTGATATAGCTTTGATTTTTCTCTAAATCATATACTTTTTTCTCTAAGATTTCATATTTATCTTCAACTGTAAGAAGTTTACTGTCTATTCTGCCGTAGAAATCTTTAACTCTGTCTTCTATTTTCTGAATATAGTTTTCACCATAAACAACTTCATCAACTTTCTTCTCTATGTTTTCTATAGTTTGAGAAACTTTTTCATTAGATGATTCTTCAAACTTACTCATAGATTCATTGAATTTAGATTCTAAATCTTCAACAGATATTTTTACAATATTATCTAATTCTTCTTTAGCAGAATCTAATACATTCATCTTATCTGAAACTTGAGATTCTAATTTCTCTATACCTTCTATAGTTTGAGATATTTTCTCATTAGATGATTCCTCAAACTTATTCATAGATTCATTAAATCTATTTTCTAAATCTTCAAAAGATGATTTTAATATTTTATCTAAGTCTTCTTTAGTAGAATCTAATATATTCATCTTATCTAATATTAAAGAGTCTAATCTTGAAGAATAATCTTTTAAATATTCATCAATACGCTCTCTCTCATTAGCTAGATGCTTATATTCTATTCCTTTTATAGCATTATCTATTTCATCTTTAATAGAGTCAGAATAATCTTTCAATGAATTGAGTGAATCATCATAAACTTCATTTATAAGTTTAGAATAATTTTCATAAGTAGATCTTATTTCTTTACCTACATTATCAATATCATCTAATAATTGATTATTCTCATCTAATCTGTAATGCTCTATATTCTTTATCTCATCATCATACTTAGATACAGCTTCATTTACCATATTGTAAAGATTTTCTAAATTACCGCTTATATCATTATTCAATTTAGAATCCATAGCAGCTAATCTATTTTCTATATCTTGTACTCTAATTTCTAAAGTTTCATTGATATACTTTTCTTTCTCATCAATTGTTGATAATAAGTTATCTACTATATCTTTGCCTTTTACTTCTGATTCATTCAAATAATTAGATATACTTTCTCTAGCTTCATCTAATTGCTGAACTAATTCATCAACATGACCTTCTTTCCAAGTAGAAATATCATTATCCAATGATTCTATTTTACTTTTCAAATAGTTGATAGAATTTTCAAATTTAATCTCATTGTCATTTCTGATATCATCTAATTGTTCTCTTATATCTGAAGCAAATATGTTTTTCAATTTTCTGCTGTCAGCCCAAGTGTCCTCAAAGAAACTTACACGTTTTTCAAGTCTGTATCTAAATTCTTTATTATCATCTTTTATCTGATTAAATAAATCATTTAATTTTTCTCTTTCCTGAGTTAATAATTCTTCTATAGCTTCATTATTATTAGAATTTGTCATTAATTCTTCTTTTATAGAAGATAATTTATTATCTAATTCTTCTTTTTCAGTATATATTATACTTTCTAGTTCAGAAGATTTATTAATATTGTCTTCTATTTGATTTTTTACATCATCTATTCTTGAAGTCAATTTATTAACATGTGAAGTAAGATTTCCTAACTCAATAGAATATTCATCTAAATCTCTTACTATATCATCTTTCATTCTTCCTTCAAAATCAGACAATTTATCAGATAATGCCTTAACTTCATCTTTTAAGAATACATCAACATCAGACATATTTTCTTTTAATTGATATAAGTTGCTTTCTAATCTTTCTAATTTAGAGAAATCAGATTTTATAGCATTAAATGAATCTTCCAATGCTTTTTTCTCTAAAGCTAATTGTTCTATAGTGTTATCTTTCTTAACGCTCTCTAATTCAAGCTCTAAATTATCCAATTTTTCTAATAAATCTAACTTATCAGAAGAAATAATATCTTTTAATCTATTAACTTCATCATCAGAAGCATCAACTCTTTCTACAACAGCTCTTGTAAATTCTTCAAATACATGCTCTATTTCATTTTTCTTATCTTCAAATAGAGTAGGTACATTGTCATTGAATTTTAATGTAGATTCTTTGAAAGATTCAAAATCATTTTTAATACCTTCCAATTTTTCTACTAAAGCATTCTTTTCATCATTATGTAATGATATAAGCTCATCTCTGTCTATTATAGAATTCTTTATAATCTCAACAGCTTCATCGAAATCACTGCTTAAAGAATCATATTTATTTCTTAAATCAACAGTTTCACTATTTAATTTTTCAGTTATAGCTTCAATATCTTTACTCAAAGTAGCCATATATTTATTGAATAATACAGATTCAGTATCTCTCTCTAATTGTTCAATAACTTCTAATACTTTATCATTAGTTTCATCACTGAATTTAGCTATAGCCTCATTAAAGCTATTTTCCAAATTATCAAATGATTCTTTAACCATATTATCTAATTCTTCTTTAGCTTCATTGAGTACAGACATTTTTTCAGCTATCTGATTATCAATTTTTTCTGAATACTCTCTCAAATACTCATCAATATAGTTTTTCTCATTAGATAAATGCTTAGATTCTGATTCTTCTCTTGATTTTTCTATTTCTTCTTTTATAGAATTAGAATAATCTGTCAAAGAATTAACAGAATTATTATAAGCTTCATTTATTAAGTTAGAATAATTTTCATAACTTGATTTGATATCCTCAATAAGTTTTTGAGAATCTTCCATTAACTTATTGTTTTCATCTAATCTATAATGCTCAATATTCTTAATATCTTCATCATACTTAGCTATGGCATTATTCAACATAGTATGTAAATTATCTAAATTAGAACCTATATCTTCATTTATTTTAGAATCTGTTTCTGATAATCTATTTTCTATATCTGAAATCTTTTCATCTAATTTAGTATAGATACTATTTTCTTTTTCTTCTATCTTAGATAAGATATCTGTTAATAATTTTTCAGCTTTAACATCTGAATTATCTATATAATCAGAAATATTGTTTTTAGCTTCTTCTAATTGAGATAATAATTCATTAATTCTTCCATCTTTCCAAGTTAAGATATCACTATCCATAGAATCTATTTTTGATTTCAATTCATTTAGATATTCTTCTTTGAAAGTATTCAAATCTGAATTCATAGATTCCATTTTAGCATTCATGCTATTAATATGTTCTTCTTTCCAAAGAGCAATATCGTCATTCATAGAATCCATTTTTTCTTTTAATTCATTGATAGAATTTTCAAATTTCAATTCGGTATCTGATTTAACATTTTCTATTTCATCTCTTATATCAGATGAGAATAAATTTCTTATTCTAGAACTGTCAGCCCAAGAATCTTCAAAATATTCTATACGTTTTTCAAGTCTATCTCTGAAGTCAATATTATCATTACGAACTTTTTCAAATAGAATATCTAATTTTTTTACTTCTTCATTAAATAATGATTCTATACCATCATTTTGACCGGAAACAGAAAGTAAATTATCTTTTATAGCAGACAATCTATTTTCTAATTCTTCTCTGTCTTTTGATATAGCTTCTTCCAATTGTGAAGATTTATCTAAAGAATCCTGTATATTAGCTTTTATTGATTCTATATATTCATTTAAAGTATTTACATTAGAATTAAGAGCACTTAAATCATTAGAATAATCTTCTAAATCTCTTGAAACATCTTCTCTGATTCTTGAATCAAGTTCTTCTATTTTTGAAGATAATTCTTTAACCTCATCTTGTAAATTTACATCGACATCAGACATATTATCTTTTAATTGATATAAACTGCTTTCAAGCTCTTCTAATTTAGCAAAATCATCTTTAATAGCATTGAATGATTCTTCTAATGCATCTTTCTCCAAAGTTAATTGAGCAATAGCATCATCATCTCTTACAGAAGAAAGTTCATCTCTTAAGTTCTCAATCTGTTCTAATATGAATGTTTTATCTTCATAAAGTAAGTCTTTAATGTAATTAATATCACTCTCTGAAGTATTTACTCTATCTAATAATGTAGAACTGAATTCCTCAAATGCATTTTCTATTTTTTGTTTTTCTTCTTCAAATATAGTAGGTATAGCTTCTTTAGTAGAGTTTAAAACTTCATCTTTGAAACTGTCAAATTCTTTTTTAAGTTCATCAACTTTTGAAACTAAAACTTCTTTTTCTGAAGCCTGCATTTCTAACAATTCATTTCTATCAAGTATAGAATTTTTAAGAACCTCTAATGATTCATCTAAATCTTTGCTTAATGCTTCATATTTTTCTACAATAGAAGTAATATCATCTGATACTTTAGTATTGAATGTATCTATATCAGAGTCAACTTTTGATACATTACTATCTATTTTTTCATTAACTTTTGATATTTCATCTTCTATTTTCTTATATATGATACCAAGCTGTTCTGTTAGATAAATGCTATATTCATTTTTATCGAATATAACTGTTTTAGCATCTTCTTCTAATCTAGCAATCACTTCTAAAATCTTACTGTTAGATTCTCTCTCAAAATTAGATATAACATTCTGCATATTAGCTTCTAAATTACCAAATGCATCTTTTATCATTTTATCTAATTCTTCTTTAGTATTATTTAGAGTATTTATTTTTTCTGATATTTGACTATCAACTTTATCAGAATACTCTTTCAAATAATCATCTATATAATTTTTCTCATTAGATACATGTTTGGCTTCTGATTCTTCTCTTGATTTTTCTATTTCTTCTCTTACCAATTTAGAATAATCTGTCAAAGAATTGAGAGAATTATTATATGTTTCATTTATTAAGTTAGAATAATTTTCATAACTTGCTTTTAACTCATCAATAAGTTTTTTAGAGTCTTCTGCCAACTTATCTGATTCTGCAGTTCTATAATTTTCTATATTCTTAATATCTTCATCATATTTAGCTATAGCATTATTCAACATAGTATAAAGATTATCTAAATTAGAACCTATATCATTGTTAAGTTTAGAATCTGTTTCTGATAATCTATTTTCTATATCTGCTATTTTTTCATCTAATTTAGTATAGATGCTATTTTCTTTTTCTTCTATTTTAGATAATACTTCAGCTACAAGTTTATTCTTATTATCTTCTGTAGTATCTAAATAAGCAGCTATATCCTGTTTAGCATTTTCCAACTGACCTAATAATTCATTGATATTGCTTTCTTTCCAAACAGATATATCTTCATTTATAGAGTCTATTTTGTTATTCAAATCGTTAAGATAGTTTTCAAATTTAAGAGCGGTTTCTTTCTTAACTTCTTCTAACTCATTTCTCATTTCTGAAGCATATAAACTTCTTATTCTAGTACTATCTGACCAAGTGTCCTCAAAATATGTTATACGTTTTTCAAGTCTGTCTCTGAATTCTATGCTGTCATTTTTAAAGTTATTGAATAATTCATCTAACTTTTTAACTTCATTAGCAAATAAGCCTTCAACTGTACCGCTATCACCTAATATATTAACTAGATTATCTTTCATTGAAGATATTTTATTTTCTAATTCTTCTTTATCTTTCAATATATTATTTTCTAACTCTGCAGCTCTTTCTATAGAAGCTCTGATATCATCTTTTATACTATCTCTATCATCATTTATTGTATTTTCTAATTCTTCAAATTTATTAGATAAAGTAGCAACCTCATCTTTTAAATTGATATCAACATCTTCCATATTATCTTTTAATTCATATAAACGATTTTCTAAATCTTCCAATTTAGCAAAATCATCTTTGATTGAATTAAATGATTCTTCTAAAGCCTGTTTTTCTAATGTTAATTGAGTTATAGCATCATCTTCTCTTAAAGTATTTACTTCCTCTCTTAAACCATCAATTTGTTCTAATAATGTTAATTTATCTTCTGATAAAACATCTTTGATATAATTGATGTCACTTTCTGAAGTATTTACTCTGTCTAATAAATTGCTTGTAAACTCTTCAAATGCATTCTCTATTTTCTGTTTTTCTTCTTCAAATAGAGTAGGGATATTTTCCTTATTAGTATTTAATACCTCAGATTTAAAGTTATTGAATTCTTCTTTAAGCTCATCTATTTTGCTTACTAATAACTCTTTCTCTGAAGCTTGAAGTTCTAATAACTCATCTCTATCAAGTATAGAGCTTTTTACCATGTCTAATGTTTCTTCAAAATCTATATTCAATGATTTATATTTATCTTGAAGTTCTGATACTTCCTTATCTAATCTTGAAACAACATTATATATTTCGCTGTCAACTTTAGAACTAATAGAAGCTAAATGATTTTCTAATTCTGATATATATTCATTATGATTGAATAGTCTATCTGATACTTCTTGTTCTAATTTAGAAACAACACTATTGATTTTGCTGTCTGCTTCCTCATTCAATTTTAATATAGCGTCATTCAAATTAGTATTTAATGTATTGAATGATTCTCTTATCATATCATCTAATTGATTTTTGCTGTCATTCAATATATCAATTTTTTCTGATATTTGGCTGTCTAATTTATCAGCGTATTCTTTCAAATAATCATCTATATAGTTTTTCTCACCTTTTAAGTGTTTATCTTCTGCTTCTTTTCTAGCATTCTCTATTTCAGCTTTTACTTTATTTGTATACTCTGATAATGAAGATAATGAATCTTTATAAGTAGTATTGATTAATTTAGAGTAATAATCATATCCTGTTTTTATATCCTCTAATAATTTATTACCTTCTTCTGTGCGGTAATGTTCTATATTCTTAATATCTTCATCATATTTAGATACAGCAGAGTTTACCATACCTTGAACTTCTTCCAAGTTTCTAGCTATGTCATCTGATACTTTATCATCTAAAACTGATAATCTGCTTTCTATATCTGCTATTTTAGTATCTATTCTATTATAGATGCTGTTTTCTTTCTCCTCTATTTTTGCCAATACATCTGATACAAGCTCATCTTTTTTACCTTCTGTACCATCTAAATAAGAAGTAATTTCTATCTTAGCATCTTCTAATTGTTTTAATAACTCATTGATACGAGTATCTTTCCAGCTAGATATATCTTTGTCGATAAGATCTATTTTGTTATTTAACTCATTGAGATAATTTTCATATTTGAGTTCTGTTTCTTTTTGTACTTCTTCTAATTCGTTTCTTATTTCAGAAGCGTATAAACTTCTTATTCTAGTACTATCTGACCAAGTGTCCTCAAAATATGTTATACGTTTTTCAAGTCTATCTCTAAACTCTAAATTATCATTCTTGAAGTTATTGAATAATTCATCTAGCTTTTTAACTTCATTAGTAAATAAACCTTCAATATTTTCATTATCGCCTAACATATTAATTAGATTATCTTTCATTGAAGCTATTTTTTTCTCCAATTCTTCCTTATCTTTTAATATGTTATTTTCTAATTCTGAAGATTTAACTAAAGAATCATTAATAAGATTTCTAACATAATCTATATTAGTATTGGCATTAGCAATATTATTATTCAAATTGTCTATATTAGAATATATATTGTTAATGTTGTTATTTTGTTCATTTATAGTATTATCAAAATATTCTTTAGCTTCTTTTGCTTTATTTTCAAATTCATTGAACTTATCAGCTAAACCAGAAACTTTATCTTTTAATACTATATCAACATCTTCCATATTATCTTTTAACTCATATAAACGATTCTCTAAATCTTCTAATTTAGCAAAATCATTTTTAATTGAATTAAATGATTCTTCTAAAGCCTGTTTTTCTGAAGCTAACTGAGCAACTACATCGTCTTCTCTTAAAGTATTTACTTCTTCTCTTAAATTATCAATTTGTTCTAATAATGTTAATTTATCTTCTGATAAAACATCTTTGATATAATTGATATCGCTTTCTGAAGTATTTACTCTGTCTATTAAATTATTAGTAAAATCTTCGAATGCTGCTTCTATTCTTTGTTTTTCTTCTTCAAATAGAGTAGGTATATCCTCTTTATTAGCATTTAATACTTCTTCTTTGAAATTATCAAATTCATTTCTAAGTTCATCTATTCTGCTTGCTAATAATTCTTTCTCTGAAGATTGAAGTTCTAATAACTCATCTCTATCAAGTATAGAGCTTTTTACCATATCTAATGTTTCTTCAAAATCTATACTTAAAGAATCACATTTTTCATTAAGCTGTGATACTTCTTTATCTAATTTTGAAGACATATTAAATATTTCATTATCTATTTTAGAATTAATAGAAGCTAAATGATTTTCTAATTCTGATATATAGCCATTATAATTAAATAGTCTGTCTGATACTTCCTGTTCTAATTTAGAAACAACATCATCAATTTTGCTTTCTGCTTCTTCATTAAACTTCAATATAGCATCATTTAAATTGCTATTTAATGTATTGAATGATTCTTTTATCATATCATCTAATTGATTTTTGCTGTCATTCAATATATCAATTTTTTCTGATATCTGACTATCTAATTTATAAGCATATTCTTTCAAATAATCATCTATATAATTTTTTTCACCTTTAAGATGTTTATCTTCTGCTTCTTTTCTAGCATTTTCTATTTCAGTTTTGATTCTATTTGTATAGTCTGATAATGAAGATAATGAATCTTTATAAGTGTTATTGATTAATTTAGAATAATATTCATATCCTGTTTTTATATCTTCTAACAACTTATTGCCTTCTTCTGTACGGTAAGTTTCTATATTTCTAATATCTTCATCGTATTTATTTACAGCTTCATTTACCATAGCTTGAACTTCTTCTAAGTTTCTAGCTATATCGTCTGATACTTTATCATCTAAAACTGATAATCTAGTTTCTATATCTTCTATTTTTGAATCTATTCTGCTGTAAATAGATGCTTCTTTATCTTCTATTTTTGCCAATACATCTGATACAAGCTCATCTTTTCTGCCTTCTGTAGTGTCTAAATAATTAGCTATATCTTGTTTAGCATTTTCTAATTGCTGTAATAACTCATTGATACGAGTATCTTTCCAGCTAGTAATATCTTTATCTATAAGATCTATTTTGTTATTTAACTCATTAAGATAATTTTCATATTTGAGTTCTGTTTCTCTTTGTACTTCTTCTAATTCATTTCTCATTTCTGAAGCATACAAACTTCTTATCTTAGTGCTGTCTGACCAAGTGTCCTCAAAATATGTTATGCGTTTTTCAAGTCTATCTCTGAACTCTATGCTGTCATTCTTAAAGTTATTAAATAATTCATCTAACTTTTTAACTTCACTAGCAAATAAGCCTTCGATATTTTCATTATCGCCTAAGATATTAACTAGATTATCTCTCATTGAAGATATTTTTCTGTCTAATTCTTCTCTGTCTTTTAGTATATTGCTTTCTAATTCAACAGATCTGTCTATTGAAGCTCTGATATCATTTCTTATATTATCTCTATCTTCTTTTATAGAAGTTTCTAATTCTTCAAATTTATCAGCTAAACCAGAAACTTTATCTTTAAGGTTAACATCAGCATCTTCCATATTATCTTTTAATTCATATAAGCGATTCTCTAAATCTTCCAATTTAGCAAAATCTTCTTTGATTGAATTAAGTGATTCTTCTAAAGCCTGTTTTTCTAATGTTAATTGAGTTATAGCATCATCTTCTTTTAAGCTGCTTAATTCTTCTTTCAAGCTGTCAATATTCTCTAATAAAGCAGCCTTATCTTCTGATAATGCATCTTTGATATAATTAATATCATTTTCAGATATGCTTACTCTTTCTAATACATTATTAGCAAACTCTTCAAATGCATTTTCTATTCTTTGTTTTTCTTGTTCAAATAGAGTAGGTATATCTGCTCTATTAGCATTTAATACTTCAGATTTAAAGTTGTTGAATTCTTCTTTAAGTTCATCTATTTTACCAACTAAAGATTCTCTTTCTGAAGCTTGTAAATCTAATAATTCATCTCTATCAAGTATAGAGCTTTTTACCATATCTAAAGATTCTTCAAAATCTATATTCAATGATTTATATTGATTTTTAAGTTCTGATACATCTTTATCTAATCTTGAAACAACATTATATATTTCACTATCTACTTTAGAATTGATAGAAGCTAAATGTGTTTCTAATTCTGTCATATATTCATTATAATTGAATAATTTATCAGATACTTCTTGTTCTAATTTAGAAACAACATTATTGATTTTGCTGTCTGCTTCTTCATTAAACTTAGATATAGCTTCATTCAAATTAGTATTTAATGTTTCAAATGATTGTTTAATCATATCATCTAATTGATTTTTACTGTCATTTAATACATTAATTTTTTCTGATATCTGATTATCTAAATTATCAGCATATTCTTTCAAATAATCATCTATATAGTTTTTCTCACCTTTAAGGTGTTTATCTTCTGCTTCTTTTCTAGCATTCTCTATTTCAGCTTTTACTTTATTTGTATACTCTGATAATGAGAATAAAGAATCTTTATAAGTAGTATTGATTAATTTAGAATAATAATCATATCCTGCTTTAATATCTTCTAATAATTTAGCACTTTCTTCATCACGGTAATGTTCTATATTTCTAATATCTTCATCATATTTAGATACAGCAGCACTTACCATACCTTGAACTTCTTCCAAGTTTCTAGCTATGTCATCTGATACTTTATCATCTAAAGAAGACAATCTATTTTCTATATCTTCTATTTTTGAATCTATTCTAGTATAGATATCATTTTCTTTTTCTTCTATTTTAGAAAGTATATCTGAAAGCAATTCTTCTTTTTTATCATCAGTGAATTCTAAGTATTCATTAATGCTTTCTTTAGCATTTTCTAATTGCTCTAACAATCCATTAATGCGTCCATCTTTCCAACTAGATATATCTTTATCTATAGAATCTATTTTGTTAGCTAAATCATTAAGATAATTTTCAAATTTAAGTTCTGTTTCTTTCTGAACTTCTTCTAACTCATTTCTCATCTCAGAAATATACAAACTTCTTATCTTAGTATTATCAGACCAAGTGTCTTCAAAGTATGTTATGCGTTTTTCTAATCTTTCTCTAAAGTCTATACTGTCATTTTTGAAGTTATTGAATAATTCATCTAACTTTTTAACTTCTTCAGCAAATAAACCTTCAAGAGTTCCATTTTCGCCTAATATATTGATAATATTATCTTTCATTGAAGATATTTTATTTTCTAATTCTTCTTTATCTTTCAATAAATTATCTTCTAATTCTGAAGATTTATCTAAAGATTCATTGATAGCATTTCTAACTAAATCAATATCTTCATTTAGATTATTCATATTAGATAATATAGCACTTATATTGTCCTGCTGATTATTGATGTTATTTTCAAATTCTTCAAATTTTTCTGACAAATTAGCAACTTTATCTTTCAAATTAACATCAACATTTTGCATATTATCTTTTAATTCATATAAACGATTCTCTAAATCTCCTAATTTAGCAAAATCATTTTTAATTGAATTAAATGATTCTTCCAATGTTTGTTTTTCTAAAGCTAATTGAGCAACTATATCATCTTGTCTTACAGAATTAACTTCAGCTCTTAAATTATCAATTTTTTCTAATAATGTTAATTTATCTTCTGATATGATATCTTTTATATAATTGATATCGCTTTCTGAAGTATTTACTCTGTCTAATAAATGATTAGTAAAGTCTTCAAAAGCAGCTTCTATTCTTTGTTTTTCTTCTTCAAATAGAGCAGACATATCTTCTCCGCTTGCATTGAAGGCATCGTTTTTGAAACTGTCAAATTCATTTTTAAGTTCATCTAATCTATTGATTAATAAATCTTTTTCTGAAGTTTGAAGTTCTAATAACTCATCTCTATCAAGTATAGAGCTTTTTACCATATCTAAAGATTCTTCAAAATCAATACTTAACTCTTTATATTTGTTTTTCATATCAGATATTTCACTATCTAATCTTGAAGAAACATTATAAATTTCATTATCTATTTTAGCATTGATATCTCTTAAGCTGTCTTCCAATTCACCTATATAATTTTGATAATTAGATAATCTTTCAGATGCATCTCTTTCCAATCTTTCAATAGTATCGTTGATTCTGATATCAGCATCTTCATTGAATCTCATTATAGCTTCGTTTAAATTATCATTCAAAGTATTAAATGATTCTCTTATCATATCATCTAACTGATCTTTACTTTCATTTAATATATTGATTTTTTCATTAACTCTTTCATCTAATCTTGATTCATATTCTTTTAAATAATTATCAATATAGTTTTTCTCATTATTTAAATGTTTGTCTTCTGTTTCTTTTCTAGTTTTTTCTATTTCAGCTTTTATTCTATTAGTGTAATCAGACAAAGAAGATAATGAATCTTTGTATGTATTATTTATCAATTTAGAATAATAATTATAACCAGATTGTATTTCTTCTAATAACTTGCTATTTTCTTCAGCTCTATGATGTTCAATATTTTTTATCTCTTCATCATATTTATTTATAGCTTTATTAACTATAGATTGTACTTCTTCCAATCCTCTAGCCATATCATCTGATACTTTACTATCTACATTAGATAATCTATTTTCTATTTCTTCAATTTTTGAATCTATTTTAGTATAGATATCATTTTCTTTTTCTTCTATTTTAGAAAGTATATCTGAAAGCAATTCTTCTTTTTTACCTTCAGATGATTCTAAATAATCGTTTATACTGTTTTTAGCATCTTCTAATTGCTGAAGTAATTCATTAATGCGTCCATCTTTCCAGCTAGCTATATCTTTATCAAGAGAATCTATTTTTTCTTTAAACTCATTAATATATTCATCTCTCCAAGAAGAAGCGTCATTATTAATAGAATCTATTTTTGATTTTAATTCATCAATATAATTCTCTAATTTTATATCAGTTTCAGCTTTTATGCTTTCTAATTCTTCTCTTAAATCAGCTGCATATAAACTTCTTAATCTGCTGCTGTCTGACCAAGTATCTTCAAAGTAATCTATACGTTTTTCAAGTCTATTTCTAAACTCAAAGTTATCTGTTTTGAAGCTATTAAATAATTCATCTAATTTTTTAGCTTCTTCAGCAAATAGATTTTCTATATTCTCATTTTTACCTAATACAGTAAATAAATTTTCTTTTATTGATGAAAATTTATCTTCTAATTCTGAAGATTTAGTTAAAGAATCTTTTATATGATTTTTTATTATTTCTAAATTATCATATAAGTTGTCATATCTATTATCATTGTCAGCAACAACTTTTCCTTCAAAGTCCTCAAATCTTTCATTTAATTCATATAAACCGCTTTCTAAATCGCCTAATTTTTCAAAATCAGCTTTGATAGTATTAAATGAATCTTCTAAAGTTTGTTTGTCTAAAGCTAATTGAGCTATAGTATTATCTTCTTTTATTGATTCCACATCTTTTTTAATATCATCAATTTTTTCTAAAAGTGAAGATTTATTTTCTGCTACAACTTCTTTTACTTTATTAATATCAGTTTCAGAAATACTGATTCTATCCAATAAATTAGCACTAAATTCTTCAAATGCACTTTCTATTCTTTGTTTTTCTTCTTCAAATAGGGTAGGAATATCTTCTCTGTTAGCATTGATTAATTCTTCTTTGAAAGAGTTGAAATCAGTTTTCAAAGTTTCCATTTCTTCAGCTAACATTTCTTTTTCAGAATTTTGTAATTCCATTAATTCATCTCTATCAAGAAGAGAACCTTTTATCATGTCTATTGCTTCATCGAAATCATTACTTAAATCTTTATATTTAGATTTAACATCTGAAATTTCAGCATCTAATTTTGAAGAAATTTTATAAAGCTCATTATCTACTTTTACGCTAATAGCTCTTAACTGCTCCTCTAAATCAGACATATATTTCTGTTCATTGAATAATCTAACAGCTGCCTCATTTTCCAATCTTTCAACAACAGAATGTATTTGAGTATTAGCTTCTTCATTAAACTTATTCATTACATCTTGTAAATTAGCATTAAGAGTATCGAATGAGTCCTTTATCATATTATCCAACTCAACTTTACTGTCAGTTAATATGTTTAATTTATCATTAACTTGAGATTCCAATTTTGCTGAATAATCCAACAAATAGTCATCTATATAATTTTTCTCATTAGATAAATGTTTAGCTTCTGATTCTTCTCTTGTTCTTTCTATCTCTTTCTTTATAGTTTCAAGATGAGTTTCTAATTCTGTAACAGCATCTTCATAGATTTTGTCTATCATTATAGAATATTCTTCATAGTCTTCACGTATGCTATTACCTAATTCTTCCATATCTGCTATTAAATCTTCTGTTTCATTAGCTCTATGATGCTCTATTCTCTTTATTTCTTCATCGTATTTAGCTACAGATTCATTAATTCTGTTATGTATTTCTTCTAAACTGTTTCCTATAGCATTATTCAATTTTTCATTTATAGTAGAAAGTTTATTTTCGGCATCTGCAATTCTTTCATCTATACGTGAATAAACTTCATTTTCTTTAGTTTCTATACGGTTAAGCATATCGATAAGAAGCTGATTTTTCTTACCTTCTGAAGTATCTATAAAGTTTTCTATTCCTTTTCTAGCTTCTTCTAACTGAGCAAGTAAAACATTTAAATTACCGTTCTTCCAATCATATATATCTTGCTCTATTAATTTCATTTTTTCTTTTAATTCATTCAAATGATTATCATATTTGATATCAGCTTCTTTTCTTATATTTTCAACTTCTTCTCTTATATCAGCAGCATACATACTTTTGATTTTAGTATTATCAGACCACATATCTTCAAAATAAGAAATACGTTTTTCAAGTCTGTCTTTGAAGTCTTCATTGTTTGAAGCTAAATTTTCAAATATAGAATTTAATCTTTCTTTTTCACCATTTATTAATGATTCAAAATAATTTTTATCTACTAGGCTAGATATATTATTTTTTACAGATTCAAAATTTCTATTAAGATTTTCCATATCTCTATATAGACCATCTGAATCTTTTTCTATTCTATCTTCTAAATTATCTTTAAAATCTTTTAATTTTTTAGTTAAATCGCTAACATCATCTTTTAATCCGCTGTCGATTCCTTCCATTCTATCTCTGAGTTCAACAAAATCTTTTTCTAAATTCATTATTTTGTCAAAATCATCTCTTAAAGCAGTTAATGAATTTTCTAATACAGCTTTTTCTTCTGATAAAACTTCAACTGTATTATCATCTTTCATATCATCAACATCTTTTCTTAAAAGCTCTATTTGATATATTAAATGACTTCTTTCTTCTGATAAAACGTCTTTGATATAATGTATATCGCTTTCATTGTCTGTGAGTCTCATAAGTAAATTCTTACTAAACTCATCAAACATATTTTCTACTCTTGCTTTTTCTTCATCAAATAATGCAGGTATTTCTAATTCATTAGTTCTTGTAATTTGATCTTTAAATAATTCAAATTCTTCTTTTATATCATCTATTTGATTTTTAAGTAATTCTTTTTCACTATTTTGAAGATTAATTAATTCTTCTCTGTCTATTATAGAAGATTTTATTTGTTCTATTCTATTATTAAAGTCTTCATTACTATCTGATATATTAGAACTTAATTCATCTATTTTTTCAGATAAAGCTGATTTAACTTCCTCTATCATATTAGCAAGCTCATTAACTTTATCTAATCTACTATCATGATCATCTAATATAGCAAGAATGTTTTCATTATTAGATATTAATTTATCTGCCTGATCTTGTAATCTTTCATCAACATTATCTTTTAAAGAAACAAATTCATTTCTCAAATCTTCTAATGTTAAGCCAAGACTATCTCTAACTTCTGCTGCTGTATTAGATATAACTTTTTCAGCATATTTTTTGATTTTAGCAATAGAACGCAAAGCCTTTTTAGTATTAGCTTTTCTTATTTTAGCTAATATTTTAGAGAATCCGTTATATAAAGTATTAAATGAATCATTTAAATTTTCATTCAAACGAGTAACTTCTTCATCTATTTTTGAAGATGTTTTATTCAAATAATCATCTATATAGTTTGCCTCATTAGTAAGGTGTTTAGCTTCTGATTCTTCTCTAGCTTTTTCTATTTCATCTTTTAATGCATTAACATGCTCGCTTAAAGAATTCTTTTCATTTTGATAAAGTTCTTCAAGCATATTAGTGTACTGTTCATAATCTTTTCTTATTCCAGCACCTATATTTTCAACATCTTTTATTATATTATCATGTTCTTCTAATCTATAAGTTTCTATTTCTTCTATTTCGCCTTTATATTTCTCTATAGCACCATCAATTAATGCTTTTAATTCTTCTAATTTTCCTAAAGCACTTTCTTCTACATTAGAGAATATACCTTCTGTTTTCTTAGCAATTTCATCTTTTTTATCTGCTATATAAGAATCAATTTCATTTGCTTTAGAATCAACAATAGACTGCATATTATTAGCGTTATCAATTATTTCGTTGATTCTTTCGCCTAAATTCTCTATACGCATTTTATATTCATCTGTCATTAAAGAAGCATGATGTTTTAATTCTTCATAATCTTCCTTTAAGTTATTAGAATATTTCTCAAGCATTGCATGATATTCAGCACTTATAGCATTCAAATCAGCTCTTCTTTCATCTAATACACCGTCTATTTTTTTGTCCAAAGAATTATATTTATCCTCTATATCAGACATTAATTCTTTTTCTTTATCTTCTGCATTTTCATAAACTTTATTTATAGTACGTTCAAATGCATCTCTTCCATTTTCAACTCTATGCATGATATCTTCTATTTCATCTTTTATCTTATTCATGCTATCTCTTTTTTCATTTAGAAGTATATCAAATGAGTCTGTAGCCTGACGAAGCTCATCATGAAGCATATCAACAACTTCTTTTTTGTTTTCTTCATTGAATCTTACGTTTTCATCTATAGCTTCATCTATTTTATTTTTAAACTCGCCTAAAGAATTTTCTATATCACTGATTAAAGCATCATGTCTTTTTTCACTTTCATCAACTTGGTTCATAACAGAATCGATACTGTCTGTAATAGCTTTCATTTTAGTTTGTTCATAATCATCTAAAACGTTTTTCAAATGAGATTTCAAACTTTCTATATAAGCATCACTGTAATCAGATATTTCCTTTTTAATGCCTTCCATTTTATCTTCAGCATCTTTTATACCAGTATCTAATTTTTCATTAGCTCTGCTTATTAAGCCATTAACTTCAACAGAAGACTTCTCTAATAATTCTATACGTTTTTCTATATTTTCTCTTATATTAGCTTCAGTTTCTTTGCTTAAAGTATCTATATCTGTTGCAGCTCTGTCATACTGTTCTTTTAATCCAGATAATTTTTCATCAATAGCACTTAAATCAGATGAAGTATTTTTGATATATTCATTAATATTTGCTTCTAATTCATTCTTAACACTAGCAAGTAATGTTTCTATTTCATTTATTCTTTCATTAGCCTGAGCTTCTAAATCTTTATACAAATATTCTTTCTGTAAACTTAAAGAATCAAGTATTTCTTCCTGTTTATTGTTAAGTATAGATATTATTTCAGAAGTCTGATAATGAGTTTCATCTATTTTATCTTTCAAAAGATTAGTTTCAGTTTCAACATCGTTTCTAAGCTCATTGATTTCAGCTATTAAAGAACTTCTAGCATTATCTATAGAGTATTCCATATCATCTTGAGCTCTAGTTAATATATCATTTTTCAATTTATCTATATCGTTAACTATATCCTCAAATCTGCTTTCAGCTTTAAGCATAGTTTCTTCACTCATACCATCTATAGATATGATTAAATCATTAAGTTCTTTAGTTTTATTTCTATAAAGAGTTATTACGCCGTCATCTTCATTTTCAAGTACATTCTTGATATGATTAGAGAAATTCTCTACTTCAGCTATAAATCTATTATTGATATCTTCTTTTAATGATGAGAATTCTGTTTCTAACTGATGAGCTTTATCAGCATAATCTTTAGTTATATAATCAGCTTTATCTTTTATATCATCTATAGATTTCTCTAAAGAATGAGCTTTTTGTTCTATAGAATCTAAGAATTCCTCTCTGTCCTGACTTATTTTTTCAAGTCCTTCTTTTAGGGTAGAGTAGAGCATCTCTTTAGTTTTTTCCATTTCGTCTTTAAACTCTAATACACTAGATTCTGTTATAGAATTTAATCTATCATGTATAGTATCTCTTAAACTGTTCAACTCAGTTTCTAAGCCTTCTTTAGACTGACTTAAAGTTTCATAGCGGTTTTCTATATCTTTAGATTTAACATCAATTTCATCGGCAAATGATGAATATTTACTGATAAGTTCATCTCTTCCTTTCTCAAATAATTCAGCCAATTGTTCTATATTGTGACGGGCTGTTCTTTCAGCAAGCTGAGTAAGCTGATTTGTAAATAATTCTTCTTTTTTAGCAACATGAAGTTTAAATTCTTCAGTAAGAGCAGATATTTTCTCTTTTTCTTGTTCTGCCATAGTACTATAATGAGCATCGCGGGCGAGTAGGTTAGTGGTAAGAGCATCAAATCTCTTATAAAGTTCACTTTCAAACTCATTTAACTTAGAATTATAGGATTCTATCAATTTATCCTGTATAGAACCAACATTCTTTTCTAATTCTGTCATTTTGGATTTAACATCAGATATTCTTTTATAGGTCTTTTCTATAGTATTACGCTCTTTTAATACAGTATCAACCTTATTCAATATTTCCAAATAAGCTTCTTCAAGAGAATCGACCTGTTCTTGATATTGAGATACAGCAGCCTTATAGTCTTTGTATGACTCTATCCTTTTATTAAGTTTGGCTAAATCCTCCTCCATAGACTTACTTATAAATCCAGCCTTTTTAACAGCTATTTCCAAATCTATGGCATTGTCTCTAACTTCAGATATCTTTTCCTCTACAATACCTTCCAAAGCTGCTTTTTCTTCAGCAAACATTTGATTAAAATTATTATCATTATAGTTTTTTTTCCTATTGATTACACTATAAATACCGATAAATAATAGAGGTACAACAAAAGTTAGTATTAATTGAAGAACAGGGTTCATAGAAAAAACTCCGCAAATATAGTATATTAACATAATTCTATATTATGTTAATGTATATGTCAATAGTATTTGCATGTTTTAATTTCTATGCATAGTAAAATTCAGTCAAAAATAAAGCTTTTTTATAAATTATTTCACTATTTTCATAGCTAAATATATACAAATACAAATTTTTTTACTATAATTAAAAGGCAATTTAAAAATAAATAATTCTATAAACTTAGAATTTTAACAGCAAAAATAAAGATCATCATAACATTTACTCATTATTAAATACTATACAAATTAACATATATTTATTTTCACATAATAATACAAACAACACATAAACAACTATAATGTATCAATCATTAGAAAGCATATTAAATATAATTACATTATATATTTATACAAATAATATATTAATATCATAGTATAAATAAACATACAAATATTAAATTAAAATATCATTTGAAATGTATGCCAAATATGATAAAATAAACTAAATAAAAATATACAGTAAAAAAATATATGAATCAATTATTTATATTAATAAAGCCAGCATCTTCATTATGTAATATACATTGTAAATATTGTTTTTATGAGGACATAGCCAATATAAGAGAAACTAAAAATTATGGTTTTATGTCTGAAAGCACTATGAAAAATATAATAGACAATGCCTTCAGTATAATAAAACAAGGAAGCATACATTTTGCATTTCAAGGCGGTGAACCAACATTGATAGGGATAGAGTACTTTTATTCCTTTATAGAATACGTAAATAAAAATAAAAATCAGTATATAAATATATCTTATTCAATACAGACTAATGGATTTTTTATAAATGAAGAATGGGTACAATTATTCCTTAATAACAATTTTTTAGTAGGGCTTTCATTTGACATATTAGAGTCTATACACAATAAGTACAGGGTACAAAAAGATAATGGAACTTATAATATAGTACTTAATACAAAAAACTTATTTGATAAATATAATGTTCAATATAATATACTTACTGTATTAACAAATGAATTATCAAATTACCCAAATGAAATATATAATGAGATAAAAAGAAACAATATAAAATATATACAGTTTATACCATGTTTGGCTGGATTAGAAAATAATGAAAATAAAGAGCTTAGTATAAGTCCTAAAGGATTTGCTTATTTTTATAATAATATATTTCCTAGATGGAAAGATGATATCATAAAAGGAGATTATATTAGCATATCTTTTTTTGATAATATATCAGAGTTACTAGCAGGATACATTCCAACGACATGCGGGATAAATGGTATATGCCATAATCATATAGTTATAGAAAGCAATGGAAATGTATATCCTTGCGACTTTTACTGTATAGATAAATACCTGTGCGGAAATATTAATAATGACAGCATAGTTGACATAATCAAAGATCAAAATAAAATAAATTTCACAAACGATTTAAAAGAAACAAAGGACAAATGTCAACAATGCCAATTTTATAATATATGTCATGGGGGCTGCAAGAGAATGTACAGTAACATATATGTAGATAATGATAATTTCTGCGGAATAGAAGATTTTTTATCTAAGAACTTAGATTCATTAATAGAAATTCTAAAGCTTAAAAATATACTATAAAAAATTAATAAATATGTTATTATAAACAGAATACTTAAAGGGCTAAAAATCATATATTTAATAGTTATTAATAAATAGGCAATATAACAAAGACCCAGAAAAACAATAAATTTATATTCCGATAATGTATATTATGTTAACTTATGCATGTTATTTTTTTATATAATATGGATATCACTAGTATAATGGTAAGTTTAGCTAATATAGATATTACTAAAGATATAAAATATGGTTCTAAAATATTATAAAGCTAATATTGTGAGTGTTCGGAAAAAAATATTATACGAACAATTTTTATTAACAATAATAAAAAATACAGCTTTGAAATACTATAAAGTTAAATTATAAAAATTGTGAGCGTCTGGCAAGTTTACTTGACAGACTCATTATGCGAACAATTTTTATTAACAATAAATTGAAGTTTTTTGTATTATATAGTATAATGGCTCACTATAAATAAAAATTCAATTTGTACGGAAATAACTAATGAAAAAAATAATACTTTTAATATTAAGTTTAACTATAATAATCATATCATGCAAAAATGACGGCGGTTCTATATACGCTATGGAACAAAGATATAAAAACTTCCTAAATATATTACCAAATGATGTTAAGAACGATTATACATTAAATTCTGATAAGTATGGTAATATGTATAAAGAATGGATTAACGAGTTCAATACTTGGACTGATGAAATACTTAAAACTGAAGCACAAAGAGAACAAGAAATATCAGCTAGAATAACACCTGATAAAATTGAGTATGCTCTTGAAACTTTAACAAGCAAAGACTATGAGAGAAATCTACCTGTAGAACTTATGACTAAGGTAAAAGCTCATACAGATACATTATCATTAAAAATTGAAGAATTACAGAAAGATGAAGCTTTTTCTAATTCTATGGTTAAATTAAAAAAAGATGAGGCTGTAGAGAACTTCACAACAGAAGAAACAATATTCTACTATGTTTGGAACTATTTAATAACAATAGAAAGACCAAGACGTTTCCAATAATAATATACTTAATTGTAAGCTTAAAAATATTCATATATAATATTTTTAAGTTTATTATTCAGTATATTAAATTATCTATATTGAGCATATTTTAATATAAAAACTACAAAATATCTTTTATCAACTTCTTTGCAATTTAAAAAACTGATAATACATATATAAAAATATAAGAAATTGACAAACAAAATAATATTTCACTATAAAAATATACAATAAAAACATTTACATATATTTTTACAACTATTAAAAAATATTATTCCAAAACAGTTTCTACAACAACATTATATTCATTTGAACTATAACTTTCTTCTAATATATAAGCTTCATTAGTTAAACGAACAGCTTCATTAACTTCTATATTATTATTTCTTAATACTCTAAATAATGATTCATAAGCTCTTTTTAATGCATTTCTTGTAAGCATCTGTCTTGTATATGCATTTAATTTAGCATTTTCTGATATTTCTATTGAGGCATTAGCTCTGAAAAATTTCTCCCCTACACTACCCTCTTTCTTTATTGTATTTAACACCTCTATTGTTCTATCATATATTGTATCATCTTTAACTTTTATTTCTGTGTAAAAATTATCATCTTTTTTATATTCTTTTAATGTTACTATATCTTTATTATCAAAATCTATTAAGTTATTATCTTTTAAGGAAACAGCAACTATATTAAAATCATTTCTATTAATTAATCCGGCAGTTTCTTTTGCTATATTATAGTAAATATCATCTATTGCCTTCATTTTACTTGCTTCAAAGCTAACATCAGTGTATACTTTAGAATACAATCTACCTTTTTGTATGTTATTATTTGAACATGAAATGATAACTAATAATAAGAAAATAATAAAAATATATAGCTTGTTTTTTTCCATAATTTATAATAAATTATCCCCTAATAATATTAACTATTTTAACTTTATTATATATATAATTGTAAAATAAAGATTTGGAGATTTTACATTGAATATTAAAATATTTACTTTATTTATAACATTAATTATATTAGCATCATGTCAGAAAAAGCCTGATAATTTTCTTGAAGATATGGCTTCATTAGATAAATCATATATGGATACCCTATTAATAATAAGAGATAATAATAATCCAAACAGAAAAGAAGCTATAGAAAAATTTATTGTTGTATGGAATGATTTTAAGAAAAAATATTATAGTATTAACACAGAAGACCCTCAATGGAAAACTGATTTTGATACTTTACAGGATATATTAATACGTTCGCATTATTATATATCAAGCGGAGAAGATGAAAGTGCCGGATATTCAATACTGCATGATATAAAATATGTATTATCTGATTTAAGAAAAAGAAATAATGTAAATTGGTTTTTTGATAATTTAAACTCAATATATAAAATAGCATACAGAGTTGGAGAACTTTCAAAAATATATACTGGTTCTAATACAGTACTAACACCTGAAGAAGAAGAAAAATTAGTAGCTGTTTATTATTTATTAGATGAAGCTACAAAAACAACAATAGCAGAATTTGATAAAAGTAATATACATTTACTTCATCTTTCTCAGCAGCAATTAGGAACTTTGAAGCATAATATAGAAACAATAGATGATTTAGTAAAATCTATAGGAAATGATTTATTTTCAAAGAAGTATAATAATCTTTCAAATATATCAGAAAACATATTAAATATATATTTTAACTCTTTACAAATAATAAGGGGATAAAAATGAAAGGTTTTTGTATTTTAAATAAACCTATAGGAATAACTTCTTTTGATGCTATAAAAAAAACAAAACAAGTATTAAGAGAAAAAGAAAATATTATAGAAAAAAGAATAGGACATGTTGGAACACTTGATCCATTTGCTAATGGTGTTTTAATACTTGCTTTTGGAAGATATACAAAATTATTCTTTTTATTCGATGATTTACCAAAAGAATATATTGCAGTTGGTGTTTTTGGAGAAAGCAGAGATACTGACGATATAGAAGGAAATATAATAAAGAAATCAAATAAAAATAATGAATTAACATTTGATGAATTAAAAAATATAATAGAAACAAATTTTAAAGGAAATATAGTACAAAAACCTCCTATATATAGTGCTAAAAAAATTAACGGCAAAAGAGCTTATGATTTAGCAAGAGAAAATAAAAGTTTTGAATTAAAAAGTGTAAATGTATGCATAAATAATATAGAATTATTAGAATATAATTATCCATATTTCAAAATAAAAACTTCTGTAAGCAAAGGCACTTATATAAGGTCTATAATTAGAGATATTGGAGAAATTACAGAGAATCTGGCATATACTAAAGAATTAAGCAGAATATCCATTGGAAATTATAATATAAATATGGCTTCTAATATAGAAGATTTAAATTCAAATAGTATATTATCATTCTTTGATATGTTTAATAATTTTGATAAGAAAGTCATAGAAGATAAAGAAATGATAAAACAAATACTATGCGGCAATACAAAAATGATAGATAATATAGAAATAAAAAATAAATATTTAGCTTTAATAGATAATGATGAAAATTTACTTGCTATTATTGAAAAAGGCAACGGTTATTCTTTTATAGATGTATAATAAAAAACATATACATCTATAAATTTAAGTATTAAAAAAATTTATACACACTACCCTATTGCAACACCATTCTCACATTCTTCATTCGTTGTCAATAAAACTACCTCTCCATTATCCTTAACAGCACCCAAAACAAGGCATTCTGAAAAGAAGTTTGCTATTTGTTTTTTAGGAAAATTTACCACAGCAATAATACGTTTTCCTATCAAATCTTCTTTTTTATATAATTTTGTTATCTGTGCTGATGAAACTTTTGTTCCCAAATGCCCAAAATCTATTTTTAATTTGTATGCTGGTCTTTTAGCTTTAGGAAAATCTTCAGCTTCTATTATAGTGCCTGTTCTAATATCCAATGCTAAAAAATCATCAAAACTAGCTTCTGTTTTTATATTAGTACCCATTATTACAAATCTCCGTATTTTTTTATTATATTCTATTTATAATGTGATAATTGTCAATTAAATTTTTATAGGCATAACTATAAATAGTTTTATAATAATTACATATATAAATAAAATTCTTTAGTTTAGTATTAAAATTTCGATATTAACAACACTATAAGGGAATATTTTAAAAAAAGGCAATATTAATATGAAAGGTAAACGCATAATAATAATAGGTGCTGGTCTGTTACAAGTACCTGCTATACAAATAGCTAAAGAAATGGGACTTTATACAATAGTTTTTGATTATAATAAAGATGCTCCGGGTATGCAGGTAGCAGATTATCCTATGATAGTATCAACTAGAGACGTTGATGGAAGCGTAAGAGCTGCTAGAGATTTAAGTCAAAAAATGGAAATACATGGTGTTATTACAGTAGGTACTGATGCTTCTACAACAGTTGCTGCAGTAGCAAATGCTTTAGGATTACCTGGTAATAGATTTGAAGATGCTTATGCTGCTTCTAATAAAATAAGAATGCGTGAAAGATTCAAAAAGAACAATGTTCCTCAGCCAAATTTTTTCCCTGTATGGAATTATGAGGAAGCAATGGAGGCATTTAAAAATTTAAATAAGCCTGTTGTAGTAAAACCAGCAGATAATATGGGGGCTAGAGGTGTAATGAAGGTATCAAAAGAAAATGATATCTTAGCAGCATTTAATAGAGCAAAAAGTGCCTCTCCTTCCGGTGAAGTTATAGTAGAAGAATTTATGGATGGTCCGGAACTTTCTATTGATATGCTTATATATAATGATGAAATTTATGTAACTGGAGTTGCTGACAGAATAATAGAATCTCCTCCATTTTTTATAGAAACAGGTCACATTATGCCATCTGCTTTAGAAAAAGAAAAGCTAGATGATGCTATTAATGTAATGAAAGCAGGCATAAAAGCATTAAATCTAAAAATTGGTGCTGCCAAAGGTGATATAAAAGTAACAAAAAATGGTGCTATGGTTGGAGAAATTGCGGCTAGACTTTCAGGCGGATTTATGAGTGCTTATACCTACCCTCTTGCTACAGGTGTAAATTTAATAAAAAATGCAATAGAAATAGCTTTAGGAAATCCTCCTAGTGATTTAGAACCAAAATGGGATAAAGTATCAGTTGAAAAAGCATTTATCCCAGGTACTGGTATAATAGAATCCATTGATGGTGTTGAAAATGCCAAGAAAGTAGAAGGTGTTAAAGAAATATTTATCAAAACAAAACCTGGAGATATATTAGTTACACCTACAAACAACTTGGAAAAAGCCGGTAATATAATAGCTGTAGGGGATACAAGAGATGAAGCTATAGCTATAGCAAATAAAGCTATGAGCTATGTACATTTCAAATTAACAGATGAAAAAAGTATAACTATAGACGAAATTAAAAAAATTGCTAAAGAAAAATTATCATCTAATTCAAATACTTCATATCTGTTTATTGAAGATAATGAAGATAAAACAGGACTCTCTGAATATAATTTCAGTCCTAGTATAATTCACAAAGAACCAGAAGCAAATATAGGAACTAATCTATTTAATATGCATCTGTCTCAGCCTACTATAATAGATACAATTCATAATTTAAGAGAAGCAATAGACGGAATTATGGATATAAAGGAATATTATGAGACAATTATAGATGTAGCTTCTAATTGTGAAGTTCTTGCCATACTTAATGATTTTAATGATGATGAAATATTTGAATTATCATTAAAAACTATAAAAGGAAGAAAAAGAGGTGTTATTATGATAGATGGTAATAATACCCAAGAAATAGTAACACAGAAATTACAATCTGCAGAAAAAAATGGGGCTTGTGCTGTTGGTATAGATTTTTCTTACTGCTATAATATAAATGAATTAAATAAAATACATTTCAAATCTGAAAAGGATTTAGCTAAAATAGCAAAACAATTAGATATACCTTTAATTATAAAAGGCATATCAAGCAATAAAGATTTAGACAATATAAAATTATCTCATATAAATAATGTTTATTTTTCAAATAATAATAAGTATGCATTAAAAGGTATGGAAAAAGTTGCCGATACTGTAAATAAAGTAGATTTTAATTCAAATCACTACTTTAATATACTTGCAGAATCTCCTAAATATGGAGTTGATGTATTTAAATATTTAGTATTGGGAGCAAATGCTGTTTGTGTTACAGAAGAAAGTTTTATCTCTATTATAGGAAAAGGCAGAAAAGGTCTTGAATATTTATTATATTCAAACAGAGATAAACTAGAAAAGATGATAAAGCTCTTTGGACAAACAGGTGATGTTAATTATATTAAATATTAATTAGTAAAAAATTAGGTAACTATTATGGAAGATAAACAAATAAACTTATCTAAATCATATATATACGGATTTTTTGCCGCTATGATATGCACTTTAATATACAGTGCTGTTATAATTCCTATTTATATACTATTAATATCATCAAATCCGCAGAATTTCTTTGTTTATTTATTATATACTCTTGATGTTTGGGTATGGATATGGATTGGTATATCTATATTGTATGCTTTCATTATAGTAATAATGCAGCCTACTAGAAACTATACTACCCTATCTAAAACTATAGAAAATTTGCTTTTCTTTGTAGTTACTTCTGTGATCATAATATTATCTCTTAGTTATGTTCCAGAAATACAAAAATTATTATACAGAAAAGATTATAACACATTTTATAGTACAATATTAGCTGTTGGATTATTTTTAATATCAATACAATTATCATACAATGTAAAAAAACTTACAATTTTTATGTATAAAACTATATTATTCAATTTAGGTTATAATGTAGAAGCTGAAGTAATAGATGAATATGATGATAATGAAGAAGCAAATAAAACAGATGATTATGAAGTTATAAGAATAGATAAATCAGAGTATGAAATATTTTCAAGCACTATAAAAAATATAATAGCATTTTCACAAAGATATAAACATGCTATAGGTATAATAGCTTTTAAAATATCTAATAAAGAGTCTATTATAAATGAATATGGAAATAATGCTTATAAAAAATTACAAGAAGAACTTATAAAAGCAATAAAGAAAAATGCTAGAATAGGAGAAAATCAATGTTTACTTTATGAAAACATTATATATTCTGTAATTTTTGCAAATGAAGAAGAGGCTTGGAAAGCTACTAAGAGATATTTTAAAGCATTAAAAAACTATAATTTTGAATATAATAATGAAAGCGTAGATATTAATGTATCTATGGCAATAAGCGGCTTTGATTTTTCTAATAATAGATCAAATAAAATGTCTGTCTTTGCTGTAAAAGACAGCATGATGAGAAAAATAAAAGATGCTTTAGTTGAATCAGAAGAAACTGGAAGTCCAGTTATATATTATGAATAATAATAAAAGGGATAAGAACTGTGGAAGCGTCATTAATTGTAATATTAGTTTTAATTGTTTTATTAGGTTTTGCCACTCAGTATGTTATAAAGAGCGGATCATACCCTATTAAACTAAAAAAAATCGTTCAGGCCTACAATGAACAAAATTATGATGTAGCTATGAGAGAGATTAATACCTTAGACCCTAAATATAAAAAAGATGCTAATATATTGTGGATGTGTGCAAATATGTACTATAAACAACAGCAGTATATACTTGCTATGGCTTCACTTCAAAATATGATAGATGGTGCATATTTTACTAAAGAATTAAGCGAATTAAATGTTAGAGAATTTTTAGCTAAAATATATGAACAAACTGGAAACACTAAAAAAGCTATAGATGAATATGATATGATAACAAAAATAAGGGATCAAGATTATGATTCTTTATACAAAGCAGGTTCAATTTGTTATAAATATGGTGAATGGGTATTGGCACAAAAATATCTTTCACTAGCAGCTGCACAAAATGATAGTAATCCTGAATTATTATACATGTTAGCTTACTGTTTTTATAAGCTTCGTTCTTATCATGCAGCTCAGCAGCAAATAGAAAAAGCTCTTACATTGGACAGCACAAATGCTGAATACCACTTATTACTTGGTGAAATATTATCTTCAAGCAGAGATTTCCAAAATGCTATTAAAGAATTAGAAATAGCTTATGAAAGTAATGAAATATCAGATAAAGATGCTATTTCATTGAATCTTGCTAACTCATATTATGAACTCGGAAATTATAGTAAAGCAAGAGAATATTATGGACAGGTATTAACTAAAGAAAATATACCAAATGAAAAAGTTGTTGATGAGAGATACAGATATGCTGAAACTTTAGTTAAGAATAAACAGTTTGAGGCAGCAGTTAAACAATGGGAGATAATAAAATCTATCAGAAATATATACTTAGATGTTGACCAAAAATTGAAAACTTATAGTTCTATTATCGCTAATAATGCATTTAGAACTGCATTAGAAATGGATATTATAGAATATTTGGAAAAATATTTCTATAGAATATTAACTTTGAATGGATATGTAGTTACTGAGCATACTAAGAAATCTGATACATTAGTATTCTTTGTTACTATTAAGAAATTCGGTTCAGAAGGTCAATCATATAAGAGTACATTTGCATTAGATACTTCTGGATATCCTATGAGACAAGAAACTGTAGATCAATTTATGGAATATGCTAGACAATATAGGAGTGCTCACTCATTCTTAATAAGTATAGGTGACTTTGCTCCAAACTTGAAAGTTGATGATACAGTAATGATAATTGAACCAGAAAGATTTGAAGCTATCATTGAAGGTGTTATTTCATTTAGCGACTAATGTTTTGAGGTTTTACTCATTTATATTTATACTCTATTATATAAAAAAGGTTATGATATTTATTTATCATAGCCTTTTTATTTTAACTACCCTACTTTTAGTATATACCTAAGTAAGTATATTTTGTCAAAAATCAATTTATATTTTTGTTTTTATATCTGGGGCTTTACCCTTACGAAGTACACAGAGTGCAGCCCCCCAGTTCTTTTACGACAGGAGGAAGTACTGTAAGTATTGCTATAAAATAACCTATATCCTCGTCAGGCTCGGACACGCTTTCGCGAAAGACTGCATTTGATGAAGTCCCCTTTAGATGTAACCTAATTTTTAGGTATTGCCATGCATTTAATGCATATTGTAATAATATAAGGTTGTAGTACTTGCGTTTTTAGCTCTGCGTGCCTTATGACGAAGTCGCGGCAAAAAAGTTGATAATACTATGCAAAAATATCAAAATTGACAAAATATAGTTGTTTAGGTATATATCCTATATTTAATATAAAGTTCTAGCAATTAGATTTTTTATAGAAAAATAATTTTTTAACAATAAAAAAGCGGACTGCCAAAATGACAACCCGCTTAATTTTTATTTTTAGTAATTATTTAATTATAAACCTAAAGAAACAATTACCAAGTTTTTGATAGTTGCAGTAGAACCAGCTTCTTTAGAAATCTCATCTACTAAACTTTTAATAGAGATTTTGTTATCAGTAAATAATTTTTGGTCTATAAGAACAGACTCAGAGTACCAAGCACCCATTTTACCTTCAACAATTTTTTCTATCATATTTTCTGGTTTGCCAGCTTCTCTAACTTGTTTTTCAAATATTTCTCTTTGTTCTTTAACAGCTTCAGGATCAATACCTTCTCTGTTTAAAGCTAAAGGTTTTTCACTAGCAACATGCATAGCTATTTGATCTGCTATTTCTTGACATTTACCTTGTGGTTTAACATCAAATTCAACAATAGCAACAAGTTTGTTATTGAAGTGAGCATAAGTACCGAAGAAACCATCTGTTTTCATGATTTTAGCTTCAGCAAGAACTGTTTTTTCACCCCATTTTTGTATACCTTCATTTATCATACCTTGAATAGTATCACCATTAGGGCCTTTAGCATTTAAAAGCTCATCAACTGAAACTTCATCAAAGCTCATAGCTACAGAAGAAATAACTTTTGCTAAATTTACAAATAATTCATTTTTAGCAACAAAGTCAGTTTCACATTGAAGTTCTACACAAGCAAGTTTATTTTTTTCATCATTAACACAAAAACCTATAGAACCTTCTTTAACTGTACGTTCATTCTTTTTAGCTGCAACAGCTGCACCTTTTTCTTTAAGAAGGCGGATAGCCTTATCCATATCACCATCTGTTTCTTGAAGAGCTTTTTTACAGTCCATAATACCTACGCCTGTACGTTCTCTAAGCTCTTTAATTACATCCATATTAATATTTGCCATTAAAATTATCCTTATATATTATTTTATTTATTAGCTAATCAAATTATTCGTCATCTTCTTGAGAAACACCATATTTTTCAGCAACAGCTTCAGCAGCTTCTGTAGCACTGTTGTCATAAACTTCTTCTTCTGGAACATCACTAGAAGAATCATGTTTAGATAATGTTTCTTTACCTGCTTCATTTTGTCCTTCTATAACAGCAGAAGCAACAACACCAGCAAATAAGCTTATAGCTCTTATAGCATCATCGTTACCAGGTATTGGGTGATCAATAACTTCTGGGTTACAGTTTGTATCTACAACTGCTACAACTGGTATTCCTAATTTTCTAGCTTCGCTTACTGCTATAGCTTCTTGCATTGGGTCTATTACAAATAACATATCTGGTAAATTTTCCATATCTTTAATACCAGCAAAGTTTTTTTCTAATCTTTCTTTTTCTTTCAAAAGAAGAATAACTTCTTTTTTAGGTAATTTATCAAAAGTACCATCAACTTCTTCTTTTTCTATTCTTTTAAGTCTAGCAATACTTTTTTTGATAGTAGCGAAATTTGTAAGCATACCACCTAACCAACGGTTATTAACGTAGTACATATCACATTTTTCAGCTGCTTCTTTGATGCTTTGTGAAGCTTGTTTTTTAGTTCCAACGAAAAGAACATTTCCGCCGTTTCTAGCCATTTCTTTAACAGCATCATAAGCTTTTTTAACATAAGTTAAAGTTTTCATAAGGTCAATGATATAGATATCATTTCTCTCTTGGAAAATAAAAGGTTTCATTCTTGGGTCCCATTTTCTAGTTGGGTGTCCAAAATGTACGCCTGCCTCTAAAAGGTCTTTCATAACTGGTAATGACATAATCATATCCTTTAAAATAAAAATAGAGTACCGACTACGGCACCCTATCCATAAATTTCATATATTAAAAACATTAGTATTATAAAAATCATAATGCTTTGATTACTTAATTTAAGTAACAATGTCTTTTATGTATTCTAAAAAGAATAACTAAGATCATTTTGCTATTATGGAAAAGTTTACCAATATAATCGGTCTTTAGTATAATAACATACTATGAAAAAAAGTCAATTATTTTTATTATATGTAATTATATTAAAAATTTATTATGATAACTTACTATAAAAAATTGTATATCATTCACCTGCTAATACAATTAACAATACAAAACTAATTAGTAGTATAAATGTGTTTACTAAAGCTAATATAAACAATATACGTTTAATATAACAAATTATTTTTTTATTTGTACTATTATCCTTAATACTGTTTTGTACAACATGCAATATTCCAGACAATAGAAATAATATAATTATAAAAATAATAAAAAACATAAACTCATTATATTACAAGTACAATAAATATTCAATTATTTTGACAAAAGATATTTATTTTAGTATAATGAATAAAAATCTTAATATGGATTTCATTATGCAAAATATTATCCCACCTATTTGGTTTATTAACAAAAATTCTTATAATAAAATTTTCAATAACTACTTTAATCAATTATCAAATGATGATAAAGAAGAATATAAAAATCTTTTTGAAGAACCAATTATATACAAAGGATTTTATAATAATAATTTTATTAATGAGAATGTATTTTCAAACAATGATTATAAAATTGAATATTGGAATGAAGAAGGAAAACAAAAATATTCTTTAAACAAATTAAAAACAGATTTCAACAAAGGAAAGAAAATAGATTTTTTATTTTTCTACGGACATACTAATGATAAAAATGAAATAACAAAATCTTCATTAAGCCAATGGTATATTAAAGATTTTAAAGCAAATAATTTAACATTTAATTGTATGGAAAAGTATATGATGTACAACAAGGCTTTGTTATTTGATGATAAAAAAATAGCTGAAGAAATTCTAAATAATAATCAGCCTAAAACTATAAAAGAATTAGGAAGAAAAGTAAGCAATTTTAAAGATGAAACATGGGGTAAAGTAAAATACACTATAATACTTAAAGGCAACTATCATAAATTTTCTCAAAATAATGATTTAAGAAATTTCTTATTAAATACAAAAAATAAAGTACTGGTTGAAGCAAGTCCTTACGATAAAGTATGGGGAATAAAAATGAAATATGATAATGAAAATATAGAAAATCCTTTCTTCTGGCAGGGTGAAAACTTATTAGGTTTTGCTTTAATGGAAGTAAGAGATGAAATAAAGAGAGTATATAAAAATTATGATATTATAGATTGGAATTCATTTAATAATAAATACAATTTTTCTTAACTATATAAATACATTATTCATCAATAATTAATATTATAGTAAACATAATATCAAAAATATTATCATTTTATATCTTTACAAAGTTAAATATTTTTGTATAATATTACTGTTTAATAACAATAAATAAAATAACAATAGAGGTAAATAAATGTCTGTAAAATGTGTTTGGTGCGGTAAGGAAATAGAAGAAGTACAAGGTCAAGCAACTATGGACACTTGTGATGAATGCGAAGATTTTTTTGAAGAACATATTGATGATATATCAGAATCTTTAAATGAACTTCTTAAAAAAAATGAATCTTCATCATCAAAACCTACAGAAAAAAAGGCATGGATAAGCTACTCTCTTATAACTGCAATTCATATGTTAAGCTCCAAACCATATATAGAGTTTAAAGATTCTAAATATAAAGATTTAATTTCGGATGATAAAAAATGAGAAAATTATATATAATAACTTTAATATTTTTATGCTTCACTGTAAGTTTAACACCAAAAACAAATGAGAATTTTTACTGTGAATATTGCGGAAATAAATTCAATTCTGTAAAAACATTAACATCTCAAAACT
Source organism: Brachyspira pulli (assembly GCF_036997785.1). Taxonomy (NCBI): domain Bacteria; kingdom Pseudomonadati; phylum Spirochaetota; class Spirochaetia; order Brachyspirales; family Brachyspiraceae; genus Brachyspira; species Brachyspira pulli. The sequence goes on along the minus strand of NZ_JAWLQI010000001.1, from coordinate 93,250 downwards.
GCATGCGTCACCCTGATGGTAATTACAAAGGAAAGCATAAACTTTATGAAGGAAGCGAAAAAGATGAATATACATGCAAATACTGCGGTAACAAATACAAAACTCTAAAACAATTAACTTCTTCAAAATGTATGCGTCACCCTGATGGTAATTATAAAGGATATCATTCTCCAGCACTATAAATAATATACTCAATAATTTATTATAATCAGAAAATTAATTTTATAATCAAATCTATATAGTTTATTTATATCATTAATATAAATTATTTTCTATATAAAACAGTATAAAACAAAAGACAGAAGAATTAATTTGATTAACTCTCCTGTCTTTTTTGTAGATAGGTATAAACATGTATATAAATATTTGATAGCTTCTAATTTATTTATTCATCTAAAGTTATTAAAACCTCTCTAGGCTTACTGCCGTTTTCTGGGCCAACTATTCCTTGACGCTCCATTATCTCTACTATTCTAGCAGCTCTGTTATATCCTATTTTTAAACGTCTTTGTAAGAATGATGCACTTGCTTTACCTGTTCTAGCAACCAATTGAACTGCATCCTCCCAAAGTTCTTCATCAAGTATATCTTCTTCATCAGTATTTTTATCATCTGCATCGCTTCCTTCTAAAGCAGCAATCAAGCTCTCATCAAACATAGGAGACATTTGACCAGATAAATAATCAACAACCTTTTTAACTTCATTATCAGAAACAAAAGCTCCCTGAACTCTATCCGGCATTTGACTACCGGAAGCACAGAATAAAGCATCTCCTTTACCTAATAATTGTTCAGCACCTGACATATCAATTATAATTCTTGAGTTAGTTTTGTTAGGTACTTGGAATGCTATTCTTGTTGGAAGATTAGCTTTTATAACTCCTGTAACAACATCAGCAGAAGGTCTTTGAGTAGCTATTATTAAATGTATGCCAACTGCCCTACTCATACCAGCCAAACGTGATATTAAATCTTCTACTTCTTTTGAAGCAACAACCATTAAGTTATGAAGCTCGTCTATTACAAGCACTATATAAGGGAATAATTCTAAAGGTTCTCCATTGAATTCTGTTTCACCCTCTTTAAGTAATTGTCTTACTTTCTCATTATAAGTTTTTACATTTCTAACGAAGAATCTTTCCATTCTCTCATATCTTTTTTCCATTATATCTACAATATATCTCAATACTATTGTGGCTTTCTTTTCATCTGAAACTACAGGAGACATCAAATGAGGTATTCCATTATAAATAGAAAGCTCTACTCTCTTTTTATCAACGAATATAAATTTAAGTTCATCTGGTCTAAACTTATATAAAAGTGAAAGTATTATTGTAGATAAACAAACACTTTTACCGGAACCAGTAGTACCAGCAACCAATAAGTGAGGAGCTTCTGACATATCAGATACAACATTATTTCCGTAAATACCTTTTCCAAGTACAAATGGTATATCAAGTTTTGATTGTCTGAAATCTGTACTTTCTAAGACATCTCTTAAATAAACCGCATTTCTCACTTTATTAGGTATCTCTATTCCTATAACAGAACGTCCCGGTATAGGAGCAATTATCCTTACACTTTCAGAAGCTAAAGCCAAAGCAATATTATCTGTAAGGTTTGATATTTTAGAAACTCTTATTCCAGATGCTATTTCAAGTTCATATCTTGTAATAACTGGGCCTCTTGATACTCCTGTAACTTTTGCTTCAATATTAAAATCTAATAAAGTATTTTCAAGCTGCATAGCTGTTTGCTTTATTGATTCCATCATAGCACTATCATTTACTGGTATAGATCTATTTAATAAATCAAAAGGCGGATGCTTATAATGTTTATCAACATACTTTGTATCAAAATTTGATTGTATGCGTTCGCTATCTGTATTCTTAATGCTTTTAGTTCCTATTATAACTTTTTTAGGTTTATCTAATGTATCAACACTTTTTTGTGATTCCATATTTATAAAACCTGATGTTTCCTCATTATGAATAGGTTCTGATGTAATATTATCTTCTTTTTCTATTTTTTCAGCTTCTTTATTATCATTATGATGCTGTTCTTCTTGAATATTATTATTAACATTATTTGCCAATCTGTTATGTTCTATTAAATTATTATTAGAAGTTGATAAATATTCATCATACATATTATCATCATTATTATTGTAATCGTCTATATAGTCAATTTCTTTTATTGATGTTCTTGTCTTTAATCTAACATCTTCTATATCATTATTATTAGTGTTATAAAGTTCTTCTTCGTCTAAATCAAATTCATCTATTCTTCTGTCAATTTCATTATCATTGTTATGATTATAAGTTGGTATATGATCTTCTCTGTTATATGCTCTTTTTGATGCATATCCCATACCAAATTCAAAAACTTCTTTTTTATTTTTATTATTAGAAGAATAAGCAGGTTTATTTATAGATGCAGTAGAAACATATTCTTTTTCTTCTATATGATAATTATTATTTATAGAATCATCATTACTAGCTTTGTTAATAGTTTCTATTATATTATCTATATTGTTGTTATATTCTTCCTGCTCAATTTCTTGATTTCTTTTAATCTCTTTGTTTTCTTCTACTAATCTTTGAAGCTTCTCAAAACTATCTTCTTCTTTTTGAATATATTCATCTGGCATTAAATTATTTTCATTTTCTATATATTCATCTTCTTCATGATTTTCATAACCATTATAATGTCTATAATTATCATAATTCAACATTAAATCTTCATTATCATTTTCACTATTTTTTGCTTTAACGTACTGTTCTCCAACATTATACTTAGCATAATTATTTACAGAATCATCATAAGCAGCTCTTTTAAAATCTGATTTTCTTAAATAATTAATACCATAATCAAGAGCCTCAAAAACATTTGACTCTACATCTTCATTTTTTTTTTTATTATTTATAAAATCATTATAATAATCTCTGTAATATTGATCTTCCATTTCCATACTGCTTTGGTAAATATGAGAAGTTCTATTAGCTTTATCCTTTCCAAATACAACTTCAGCTAAAGTCAATCCTAAATCTTCTTCTTTATTTTCCATTGTATTTATATTTATTCCGTTAAAACTGCTACTTTTTAAATTTTCTATAATAGTATCTAAATTTTTATTTTCTGATTCATTTTTCTTGAAGAAACTATCCATAGCATTATTCTTTTTATTTAAACTTTCTCTGTAACTTTTTTCATCAAAACCATATTTATTATCACCAACTTTTTCTATAAAAGGTATAGTTTTCAATTCTAATTCTGAAACTTCTTTTGTAGTAAATAAAGGTAAACAATCTTTTGTATATGTTTTTTCACTTGCAGTACTTTCAGAAGTATGTGAAGTATTTTTCATATTTTTCATTTCTAAATCTTTTATTCCATTAACAACTTTTTTCTCTATATTTTTTATTTTTTCTAAATCAACACTTTTTACCATATCTCTAAAATAATGAACTAAATCCATTATAGAAACTTTTGTAAATATGATAGTTGTAATTAAAAGTGCTGATATTACTATCATAATAGCACCTGTTTTACCAAATAATGATACTAAAGAGCCTCCTATAAACTCTCCTACCATTCCGCCTTTATTATAAAATTCTAAACTGCCTAAAAATATATTTAATAATATACTAAACAATATCATTAAAATAGATGATGATACAGAAGATATTAATATTTTATCAGCAGAATTTTTTAATATAATATTAACACCTGCATACATAAAAAATGCTGGTATAATATAAGAAGCAAAACCAAATGCTAAAAATGAGTAAGTAGAAATGTATGCCCCAAATATCCCAAGAAGATTTGTTATTTCTCTGCCGGAGTTTAAATCTTCCATATTCATACTTAAATATGAAAGAAGCAAAATTCCAGAAAACAAAATACATAAAAATCCAACTACATCAAAGAATATATTTCTATTCTCATAAGTTTCTTCATAGTAGTCATCAAAATATTCATTATCTTGTTTATTTTGTTTATCTTCTTTCTTTTGAACTTTTCTCTCTTGAGCTCTTTTTTGTATTGCTAATTTTCTTTTAAATAATCCAAACATAACAAAACTCCAATACTCATAATGTCATAAAATATACTACTACTGCAATTCCTACTATCATACAATAGAAACCAAAGTAAAATAGTTTACCTTTCTTCAAAAATGCCATTAAAAACTTAAGTGCTATAATACCAAATACAAATGCTGTTATAAATCCAACTAAAGCATAGGTTAAATTAAAATCAGCAAGATCTTTTATTGATAAAAGTAATGCTCCAAATATAGCAGGCAATGATATTAAGAATGAAAATCTTCCTGCTAAATCTCTATTCAATCCCAAAAATAAAGCTATACTTATAGTCATACCAGATCTTGAAATTCCAGGAAAAACTGCTACTGCTTGAGCTAATCCTATAACAAAAGCATTATAATATGTCATTGTAAAAATATTTTTAGAATCATTGCTATAAGTATTTTTATCAAACTTCCTAGTCAATAAAAGTATAGAACCTGTTATAACTAAATTAAGTCCTATTCTTTGTATTTCTAAATTACTTAAATATTTTTCTAAAAAAAGTCCTACTATTGCTACTGGTATAGAAGCAATTATCACCATTAATGAAATTCTGAAACCTTCATTATTCTGACTTGAATTTTTGAAATCTTTTAAACCTGTAAAAAAGCCTGTTATTGCTTTAATAATATCTTTATGAAATATCAAACAAGTAGCTAGGAAAGTACCGAAATGCAAAGCTACTTCAAATGATAATATATTTTCAGCATGAAAATTAAGAAAATATTCAACTATTCTTAAATGCCCAGAACTAGATACTGGAAGGAATTCGGTTATTGCCTGTACAAAACCTAATATTACAGCTTTAATCATTAAACTACCCCGTTTGTTTACATAATACTAAAATTATTTTCGGATAGCCAAAAAAAAACAATAGTAAAAAATTATGTAAACTGAATTATGATAAGTAGGAGAAATGATTAAATATTATGTAAATATAAAAAAATAGGCTCCTTTATTAAAGAAAGCCTATTTTATGAGTGATATATAAAAAATTATACGAATTAATTATCTACAAAGTATAAACTGATTTGTCCGCCTACATCAACAGCACCAAAATCATTTTTTATGAATCTAGCATCATTAACAACACCAGGTCCGAAATCATAACCTACATAAGCACCTATACCTAAAGCTGTTTCATCACTGAAATAGAATAAATAATCTAATGTAAGTTTAAGATAAGGAATTGCCAACATTTTATATTTATTTTTAATATCTTGTAAAGTATAGTAATAATTTGCATTTTCAAACTGAGCATAAGTTTCATTATAATTCTTTGTTGATTCTCCGCCAGCTAATGGTATTTTTACTCCAGCACCAATTCCTATAAAAAAGCTTCTTATATTAAATTTTGGTAATATACCTATATTTAAAGTATCAAAATAGTATGTTGTTTTAACATTTTGATATTGACCAGTACTTCCAGCAAGTTTGCTTTCATTATATGCATAAACATCTCTATGATAGGCTATGTCTAATGATAAAGAAAATCCCATATAATTATCAAAACCATTATATATACCAGGTGTAATACCTATACCCCATTCAAAAGCTGCACCTGTAGTTAATTTACCATCATTATTATTTACACCTAATTTATAATCCTGATAGCTTTGGGAAATAGATGCTCCTAAAGGTATGTATAAACCTATTCCAGCATTAAAGTCTGCAAACACTGTTTGTATCTGCAATATAAAAATAGTAATAATAGCAACGAATATTTTTTTCATAAATGCCCCCTTATTAATTAGCTATACTTATATTATAGTATATTGTAAATAAATGTCAAGAAAAAGTAAATATTTTTTACTAAAAAACTAAAATTTGTAAGTTAAAGTAAATATTATTTATTAATCTCATCATTATATTTAGGTATACCAGGCAATATATAGTCAAATAAAGCATAGTTAGCCATATAAAGGGTATTTCTATCATTAGGGTTAATAGTGTTTATAGGAACCCTATTACTCTTTATATATCTATAAGCATTTATAATACCATCATCAAAATTCTCATATAAATATTTCATAACTGTATAATAGTCGCCTGAACTATTAGTTGTATATGTAAACATTAGTTTAGTATCTGATCTAGCTCTCAAGTATCTAAATATATCAGCATTTCTTGCAGGAGATAAGAAAATATCTACATCTTCAAAAGGTTTATTTCTGTTTGTATCAATTCCAATATAATGTGTTAAAGGTATATCAGTTTTATAACTATCTAAAGACTTAATAGCCAAACTTTCTAATGAAGTATAGAAATTAGTATCTCCTATTACTTTTATGCTAGGCTTACCAACATTCAATATTTTACTAGGTGAATATTCAAGTTCTCTAATTTTTACAACATCATTATTTTGGAATGCTGGTAAATAAGCAAAAGGAACTGTAAATAAGTTAGCATAAGAACCTGTTATATATATTCTTTCCACTCTTTGTGCATCTTTAATAATATCAGAAGAAAGCATTCCGCTCTCAATAGATTTTAAAGCATTTCTTCTATCTCTTGCTTTAGAAACATTTGTAAAGCTTTCTAAATATCCGCTTAATTTCTGCATATCAATCAAACTTGATTTTTTTACTTCAGAATCCCCTACAACATAACTATAAGCAACATATTTTTCATTCTCATAAGCATAGAATATAAACATTGTATTTGTGTTTTCATTAGAGAATATCTCATAAGCATCTTTTATATTATTATCAAAATTACTTTCTGGAACTCTGATTTTATTTAATAATCCATATATATATGCTGAATTTGTTTTATATAGTAAATAGAATCTATCAGCAAATGAAGATACTGTATCTGCCTCAAAGATATATTGATTTCCATAAATATAATTCATTGTCAAGAATATATCATTTTCATTAGTTACAGATTTATCCAATATAGTATTAGCAACTGTTAATACTTCATTTGTATTTGGCATTCTATTCAAGAAATTAGTAACTGTATCAATAGGAGTTTTAGCATATACCAAATCATAAATAACAGCTACTTCCAAAATTTTATCTTTATTTTCGCCATCAACCCTATTAGCTATATAATTTAAATATCTTACAGACTCTTTAGGGTCATTTTTAGCTTTTAAGAATCTTGATAAAGTTCTAGGAGTAAAATATTCATCTATCAAATCATAATTATTATTAGTATACAAATACATAAAATGCAATGCTCTATTAGCACCTTTTACAGCACCTTCTTCTCCCATTCTTCTATAAACTGGAAGCATTGATTTTATAAATTTATACGCATTAGAATCGCTTATATTGCTATAAGAGTTTGCAAAGAATTTATAACCTTCTTCAGAGAATAAATAGGCAGTATTTGTATCTCTTACCGCATATCTATCTTCTACAATCCTTGCATAATTTAACATCTTTTCATTATCACTTTGAGAATAAGCTATAACATTAGACATCATTGTTATAGTAGGATTTTCACTGCTTGAATAAGAATTATAAAGTCTAGTTTTAAATTGATACGCAGCATTAGATAATGAAGACATACTATAATCTGGTTTTCCATATATAGTAAATAAATTATTATCATATCCCTCCATTGTTTCTTCCAATGAATTAGTAGATAACTTTCTGAAATAATTAGTGTAGAACATAATTCTTGATTCTCTGTTACTGTTTCCTACAACTAATGCTATATTATTAATATTTCTTAATACTCTTCTATTTTTATCAAATGTTTCTTTATCAGCATAAACTATATAAAGATTCTTTTTCATCATATTAGATATATCAGAAGCCTCAGCACCTGTTATATCCACTACTAAAGGTACATAAGAATTTGTAGAAATATCTTTTAATTCTATAAATCTAAAATTACCTCTCCTTCTTCTGTTGGTTGAAGATGTATTTGTAGACATAGAATTAGTTTCCTCAGGATTATAAGCTACATTCATATATAAATTATTTCTATTATAAATTGAATAATCTTCAAAATTATTATCATTATTATTTATATTATAACTATAAACTGTATTAGTAGAATTAGTATTGCTAGCCATGCTCATACTATTAATTTCTTTTTCAGCATTTCTGCTTGTTCTAAAGAAAGAAATCAATTTTGTATCTATATATGCAGTTTTTGCTGGTAGCATATATTCAGTAGAATCGTATAGTTCTCTTACAAATACATTTTTATTACTTAAAACAAGAGGTCTAAATCCTATATGTGTAACATAGTTTTTAGTTTTAGGCATAGCATTACTTTGAATATGGAATGAAGTCTTACCATTTTGTCTTACAAATCTATATCCTAAATATGTATCCCAAATCAAAGTTTCATCGGAACGCATAGATTTATCAATATCTTGAGGTTTAACATCACATATAACTATAGGCTCTATTGGAGTATTAGAGAATTTTTTTATAGCTTCTTTTTCATAATTAGCAATTTCTTTAAGCATAGCTGCTTCTGTTTTACTGTCATAAGGAGTAGCAACCGCTGTTAAATATCTTTGATAAGCATACATAGCATTTTCATAAAGCTTATAATATTCTCTAAGATAATAATTATTTTCGCCTAATGTATAAAGTCTTCTATCCAAAAACTTTCTTCTCATATCAATAGCATCAAACATAGCAAGTATATTAAGACTGGCATCTGGATATTTATCTTGTAGGAATTCTATAACTTTATATTTGGCTTGTCTTAAAATAAAATTATTATCTTCAACAAAAGTTATCATAAATACACTTTCTCTGATTCTTTGAAGTATCCTAAATACATATTGAATAGGATAATCCAAACTATCTGGATATCTTTCTCTATATTTAGTACTAAAATCAATCAAAGTAGTAAGTATAGCTATTTCTTCAACAGCAAAAGCAGATACCTGTGCCTTTGAGAATGCTGACATATATTCTCTTGCTGCTTCCTCTATATAACCTGCAAGTTCATAAGCCTTAGCTAAATTGTATCTTATAATAATTTCAGTTTTTAAATCAACTGGGAAATTAGAATTTGATGAAAGAATATATTTATATCTATCAATGGCATCTTTAAGCATTGAAAGTCTTTGAACATTTATATCATACTCTGTCATATCAGTAGGATCATCATTATTTTTCTTTCTATAGCTTATACTATTATCTGCTGTAAGTTTAAATGCCATTATATATTGGAATGCTGCTATATGTGAATATAATAATAATCTATCTTTAGTACTTACAGAATTATTTGTAGATAATATTTCTAATGTTTTTGTTGTATTAAATAACTCTATAAAAAATTCTCTTTTTAATGAAGTTAAATCATTTTCTGATAAATATCTTAAATAAAGAGATGATAAACTTAAATAGTTTTTAGCATCATTTTCAGCATTTTGGTACTGAAGACTAGGATTATTAGCAAGTGTTTTTTCATCTAAAGTTTTCTTATATTCATTTATAGAAGTTTTAAATGACATAATAGAATTAGATTGATCACCTTGTCTATAATACAAATATCCCTCATTGTTATAATAAGTAGCCAACATCAAAGGCTGAATTGATTTTTTAGGTTTATCTTGAACAATATAATTTCTATAAGAAGATAATGCTTCTCTAGCTTCAGAATATCTTCCCATTTTTTCATATAATTCCTGATATATTGAATATAACATTTGCTGTTTATCAACATTCAAAGGCTCACCAGGTATATATCCTCCAAAAGATGCAAGACCCAAATTTACTATATTAATATTAGCACCATATAAAGTTATACTAACATAATTAGGAGTATAAACAGAAGAATCCAAACTATCAATTTTAGCTTTTACACTGTCACAATAAGCCAAAGCATTATTATAATCTTCTAATTTTAAATAACATGCTGCAAGTAAAAGCTGATTAAGTTCATTTTTATTAACATCATCTTTTGTAAGCTTATCTCTTTCAAGAAGTGATTCTATAGCCTTCTCATAATCTTCCTGTTCTATAGCGGCAACTGAAGTATAACCAACTATTTTATATATAGATTCTTTATCACCTAATTTCTCAAATAATTTTCTTGCTGTTTCATATTCTTTATAAGCACCATTAACATCATTATTCATCCAAAGAGAATATCCATAAAAGAAATGATACCAGGCTTTACTTTTATCACTTCCTACTTGATTTAATAAACTTTCAGCTTCTTTATATTCCATAACTGCATCTGAATATCTTCCATTAATCAAATAAGAATTAGCAAGCATTATAGAAACTACATTAGGCTTAGTTTTTACTTTACTTTTTGCCATTATTAAAGAATCTATAATATCTGAATCTAAATTAGCATTTTGGAAAGCTAACATATTATAACCAAGATATCTGTCATTTGTAATCGTATTATCTTTATAAGCAGGTACTAATTCTATTACACTTTTATAAGTTTTTTCATTTTGAAGAACCTGCATTTTTAAAGCTTGAGCAAATGTTAACATCTCAGCTTTTTTTATATAATAATCCTCATTATCTGGATACAAGAATATTGCAAAATCAATATAAGATACAGCCTTTTCAACTATGGCATTAAAAGATTTATTTAAATACAAATAGAAACCATCTTCTCTTTTTTTATCACTTATAACATAACGCTCTTTACTATACTGTTTTGATATAGCCATACCATAATATCTATTTGCCAAATAATAATAAGCATTTGCAAGTTCGGCATGTGCCTCATGGTCTGAATATCTTGTACTTAAAATATTTTTCTCTCTATCTAATAGAGTTTTTTCAAGAGAATCTATTGTACTATATGCTCTAAGTCCGCTTTCTATAACTCTTGAAGAAGAAGTAGAATCATTAGGATTATATTTCAATACCTCGTTATAATTATCATAAGCAACTGCATATCTTCCTCCATTATATGCCTCATCAGCTAATGATTTATAGTATTTTGCTAATTTATCTTTAGAGTCTACTGCCTCATAAGTAGATTCAAAATTCTTTCCGCCTGAAGTTAAAGCATTTTTAAATAATGCATAAGCACCATCATCTTTTTCAGCCAAAAGAACTTTTGCATTTGCATAATAACCTAAAGCAAGCATTATATCATTCTTAGACTCCATGTATGGCTGGAACAAATTAGTAGCATCTTCATAATTCCTTGAAAGAATTAAACCATCTAAATATATAAGTCTTGTAGCCACAGCTAATGGGGCATAAGGATGCGAATTAGTTAATATAGAATCATAAGAAAGTTTAGAATCCTTCATAAAATCTTTAGCTATTTCTAATCTATCAGAAAATAGTAAATCTTTTCTTCTATAAGGATTATTGTAAAGGTCATCGTCTTGAGGATATTTATAGCCATTATCTTCAACAGAATGTGCATACAATTTAGCTATCAATATATATAAACCTTTATCTATATTCAAATTTATAATATTATCAAGAATAGTAAGCGTATCTTCATTATTTTTATTGGCTTTATATTTATTATTTGCTGATATGTAACCAGACCAAGCTAATATGTTAGTTATATCCAAATTAGCATTTGTTACAAAATATTCATTAGTATAAATCTTTGTATCAAACCAATTATTATTAGTATCGAATTCATCATCTATTTTTGAAGTTATAAATCCAGCAAAAGTTTCTGGGTATTCTCTAATTAATGTATTTTTAGCATTATTATATTCATCTAAATCCTTATTAGTATAAGAGGAAACCATTATATTAAAATATGCTTTTGCCACATTATTTTGATCTTCAGAAAAAGGAAAATACTCAGCAAATCTATCTATTACATCAACTTTTCTATTATATGGAAGTTCAACAAAACTATTATACATACTTTGAGAATTATCATCTTTGATAAAATACTCTTTTGTAGAACCCATAGTTACTATACTTGTTCCGCTTTCACTAACAACATAAGCACCAACCAAAGCTGAAGGATAAGCAACATTGAAAGTTGTTAATTGAGTATCTTCTGACAAAACATAATATTGATGTGTTGCTAAAGAATATGACATCAAACGTCTTTTATCATAATAAGTTAAATTTCCATCTCTATCCGAATCTTTTTCTATTTCAAAATATATAATTGTATCATCATTATAAAAAGTAGGGTTGAATTTGAATGTTTCTGTATCTGTAAGTATAGTTAAATTTGTCTGTTCATTTGTATCAGGTATTAAATTTAATATTGCTAATTGAGAATAAGGTTCACCTATTTTTGAAGTAATAAATGCTATTTTTGTATCATCAAATGAAAATGCTGGAGAACTAGCTTCTATATCAGCTAATTTTGTAACATTTTTTCCATTAACTCTCATACCAAAGAGTTTTTTAATACCATCTTCTCTATCTGAAACAAAAGCTACAACATTGCCCCTATGAGATATTACAGGATCAACATCATAGCCTTTATAATCAGTAAGTCTTATAATACTTTGTTCTAAATTTTCTAAATTCTTTTTTGAAGTCCTTAAACCTACAAGATTAACTAATTTATATAAATATATATCACCAAAAGCATCATCTCTAGTTGAAGAAAAAACTACATATTTAGATTTATCATCAATAGAAACTGATGTATCTATACCAGGACTTCTTGTTAATCTAAATGTCTCTAAAGTATATGAATCTATTGCAAAAATATCTGTATTTCCTGCATTTTCTCTAGTATAATATACCCAATTACCTTCTCTATCTATTACTGCATCCAAAGCAGGATTTACCTCACCTGATGTAAGAGAATATCTTTTATATTCCCTTAAAAAAGGTCTGCTGCTGAACACAGAATCAGCATTCTTTTGACTTGATGCACAAGCAAATAGAATAAAAGAAAATAATATTAATAGTTTTAATTTTATATAATACTTCAATCTCATAAAATATACGCTTACTCTTTAAATAATTTTATAATAAAAAATGAATCACATACATATTATAAGTATTATACAAAAAATACAAATAAAAAGCAATGTAAAAAAAATTAGAATGAAGCTACTGCATCATCTACAGAATCATAAACTTCAAATAAATCTTCTAATTCAACTGTTTTTAATATTTTTTTAATAATATCTGGTACACAAGCTAATACTAATCTTCCATTTTTATCTTTAATTTTTCTCATAATAGAAATAAATACTCTTATTCCGCTAGAACTTAAATATTCAATTCCAGATAATTCTAATATAAGATAATGAGAACCTGATTCTACTAATTGTTCTAATTCAGCTTCTATTGATACTGATAAATTAACATCTAATTTACCTACCAAACTAACAACTTTAACTGTACCTTTATCTTCTATATTTAGACTCATATTTTGCTCCTTATTTTGTAAAATATTTTTAAAAAGTATAACAAATATCATACTTTAGTCAACTAATATAACCAAAAATCATTTATATTAGTAATATTCATTTGATAATTTTAATCATTTAATAGAAAATATTTTAAGATAATATCCCTATCATAGCTTTTTTTTCCCAATTTATATCTATGGAATTAGGATAAGGAAATGTAGACCATTTTATATTTTTTTTGGCAACCCAAACTTCTTTGGATTCAAAAACTCCATTAAGTTTCATCCATTTATTGAGTTTATCATAATAGGAAGGTTTGTAAGCATAAGTATAGTATAACTTGTTGTTTTCAACAATATATCCTTCCATAAAAGTTACTTTTACAGAAGGATATCCAGAAAAAACTAACATAAACTTATTTAAATAATCTGTATTACTATATACAGCCATATTATCATATTTTGCTTTAACAAAATTCAATTTCTTCTTACTGTCTATAATAAGTTCAGCATTTTCTTTAAATAAATAATTTCTATCAGATTCTTTAACTGTTCTATTTCTTACTAATTTTATCCAAGCATTATCATAAGATACAACCTTTTTATTGTTTATAAAAAATAAAACAGTAAGAACTAATAATATAACTAATACAATAAAAATATACGGCATTTATTAATATAATTCACCAGCGTATTCACCTTCTGCCCAGTTAACATCTTCAGGCTGAGGAACAGGATAAGAACCCCAATCAGCATCAGCATTAGCTACCCATCTATCATTAGTAAATGTTGAATTTGCTTTTTTCCAAGAATCCAACTTACCTTGATAACTCTTTATATATTTAGAATATCTCATAATTTTTCCGCCTTCTATAGAATAGCCTTCTACTAAATTAAGACCTAAAGCAGGAGCATTGTCATAGAACATAGATATAGGCACTTGATGAGAATAATAAGAATGAGTATCAGATCTTGCTCCCATAAACTTATAAACTTTAACTAAATGAAGAGGATTATTTCCTGAAACTAATTCCAAATCTCCACCAGGTCTTCCTTCGTATAAAGCCCCTCTCATATCTATAGTTTTTCTAAATATAAAATTAGCCCAATTTTTTGAATAATCACTGTCTTTTGTAATATTTTGTGCATTTAATAAATTAACTGACAGTACAAAAATAAATGCAAATAAAGTTATTTTCTTCATATTTTCTCCAGATTTTAATATATATATTATAATCAAAACATATATATAAAAGTAAAATTTTTATTTGCTTTTTATTATCGACAAATAGACTTTTATTATCAATAGAATATTTTAACAATTAAAAGATTAAGTTAAAAAGAAAACAATTACTCTGAAAAAACTCTTTGCATTATGATATCTGATATATAAGTGGCTAAATCTTCTACAGATATAAAGCAGTCATTTAAAATCCAATCAGTAAGAACAGATATAAAAGCCCCTGAATAAAAACTTCCCATAACTCTAACAACAGTTTCTTTTTCTGGTCTTATAGTTTTGAAATCTTTAATACCTTCTATTACATAAGAAGCAAGATATTCTCTTAGAATCTTCGTAATACTTCCATCTTTATTATTTTTAAATATTATTTTTAAATATTTTCTGTTAAGATAGAAATATTGTAATATTTTTTCCATTATATCTATATGTGAATCTTTTAATTTATTTTCTATCTTATATCTATTTAAATCTTCTAAAAATTTAGCCTCATATTCATCTAGCTTAGATTTTAATAGTTCATATTTATCATTATAATAAGTATAAAAAGTACTTCTATGCATATTCGCTTTCGCACAAATATCAATTACTCTTATATCTTCAAAAGGCTTTTCTTCTAATAAAAGTCCTAATGAATCTTCAAGTATTTTTTTAGTCTTTTTTACTCTAGCATTATTTTTATTTGAACTATTTTTCATATAAATGTTCCTAAGCAAAATATAAATAATATATCTAATCAACAAACAAACATTATTATATTATAATATCATAAAATGTAAACTATTAATATAACAATAATAAATGATAATAGAAAAAAAAATATAATAAATAAAAGGTTAAATGAACATAACAATATTTATGTCTATAAAATAATCAAAATATACCGCAATTAATAGACACTTTCTTAATTATGTCAAATTTAATAATTTATATTTTTATACAAAATGTACAAATTCATACTAAAATGTATTATACTTAATTATATAAAATTAGTAAATGATTAACATATTGGAGATAAAAAATAATGAAGAATTTAATATATTTCTTTGCAAACAATCAAATGCTTGTCAATATTATCATATTTGTATCTATTATGATAGGTCTATATTCGTACTATAATATTGATAAAGAATCATTCCCATCTACAGATTTGGAATTAATGATTTTACAAGTTGTATATCCTGGAGCTTCACCATTAGATGTTGAGCAAAATGCCGTTATACAAATAGAAGACCAATTGAGAACAATATCCGGAATAGATGAATTTACTTCTATAATCACAGAAAATGCAGCAATTATATTTGTACAGTTAGATATGGAAATAGATACAAGCAAAGCTAAAGATGATATTTTTAGAAAAATGCAAAGTGTTCCAGATATGGCAGAAGAAGTTGAAACTATAGAAATAACAGATATCAACCCAAAACTAACTCCAATATATAATATAGGAGTGCATTTCAAAAAAGGTGTAGAAGGAGATGAAAAAGTACTATATGATTTCAGTAAAGAATTAGAAAGACAATTAAAATACGTCGATGGTGTTGCTGATATAAGAGTGCAGGGAAGAACAGACCCTGAAGTAAAAATATTAGCTGATCCAAAAAAATTACAGGAATATTATATTTCATTAACAGATATAATTAATTCACTTTCAGCAAGAAATATAAGAGCAACAAGCGGTGATTTTAAAAAGCCTCTTTATATGGATTTAGAAGAAAATGAAGAAGAAAAAACCATTGTTACAATGGGGCAATTTGAAACACCTACAGAAGCAAGCAATGTAGTAGTACGTTCTACCTTTAATGGACAAAGAGTAAGAATACAGGATTTGGCTAAAGTAGACAGAGATTTCGTTGAAAAATCTGTTTATATAAGAATCAATAGTCAGCCAGGATATTCATTAAGTATACTAAAAAAAGAAAATGCTGATATAGTAAAAACTACTGAAAATATAAATGAATTTCTAAAAAACAATCAAAAATTAGTCCCAGAAAATGTTGAAGTTACTACTATGGGTGAAACTTCAAGAATGGTATTAGCTCTTACAAATGTAGCAAATAGTAATTTAATATTTGGTTTTATAATCATATTAATAGTATTAATAATATTTTTGGATTTCAAAAGTGCATTATTTACAAGCATAGGAATGATAGTTGTAATATTTATAACTTTCTCATATATTCATTTTTCAGATTTAACATTCAATATAATATCTCTTGCTGGTATAATAACTGTAATTGGTATGGTTGTTGATAATAGTATTGTAGTATGTGAAAATATATACGATTTCCAAAAGGTTGGAAGAACTGGTTTAGATGGAACTGTTGAAGCTGTTCGTGATGTTGTAAGTCCTATAATGGTTGCTACAATGACTACTGTTGTTGCTTTTATGCCTATGCTTTTAACAAAAGATGTTGTAGGAAAATTAATAGCACCTTTCCCTAAAGTTGTTGTTGTTGCTTTGCTTGCAAGTTTATTCCAAGCTATATTTATTCTTCCTAATAATTTACAGGATAAAACAAAGAAAAATTCTAAATTTAAATTCTTAAAAAACATAAAAAACCCATTAGATTTTAATAAAGAAAAATTATTTAATGCTATGAAAAATCCTTTTAACAGAGCATTAAAAATATTGTTAAAATTTAGATATCTTGTTGTTTTATTTTTCATAATACTTTTAATATTCTCATTCTTCTTAGCTAAAGATAGTTTAAAAAAATTCATACTTATTTATGATACAAGTTCAGATAGTATAATGATAAATATTGACTCTGGAATAGGTAACTCTATTAAAAACACTATGAAGTATGTAGAACAAATAGAAGAAGTAATATATAAATCAGTTGATCCTAAAAATTTAGTAGCTGTTAATAGTGTAATAGGAAAGCAAGTAAATCAAAACATAGTAGATATTTCAGAAGAATCTGCAAACTTAGCAGGTATAACAGTTTATCTTATACCATCAACAGAAAGAAAAAAAACAGCTTATGATATAATGGACGATATCAATGCTGAATTAGAAAAAACTACTTTAAGAAAAGAATTAGATGCTTTAATGGTATCCGTTAAACTTCCAATGGATCCAGGTAAAGCAGTTGATATAAAAATTGTTGGTAACGACATAAATCAAACAAGAAAGGCAAGAGATGAAGTAAAAGCGTATTTATTAAGTTTAAACGGTGTAATAAACTATTATGATGATGATAAAATTGGTAAAGATGAATTAAGAGTATTATTTGATTATGATGAAATAGCTCAATTAGGTATGAATGTCGCCAATGTTGCTAATGAATTAAGAACTGCATATAGCGGAACTGTTGCAACATCAATACAAGAACTTGATTATAAATTAGACTTCAGAGTACAATTAGACAGAGATTATATATATGACACAAATGTATTAAATAATCTTGTAATACCTAATACCTACAACAGACTTTTATATTTGAAAAATGTTGCTAAGATAATTGAAACAAATGGAGTATCATCTATAAGGCACTATAATGGACAAAGATGTATAACTATAACTGCCGATTTAGTTCAAGGACAAAATACATCTATACAAGTAATGTTTGCAATAAAAGATAAATTCAAAGATATTAGCCAAAGATACCCTGGAGTAATAATAGGTTTTGGAGGTGAGGCAGATCAAACAGTTGGTGCCTTAGACGGACTTAC
The DNA here is from genome assembly GCF_036997785.1 of Brachyspira pulli. Taxonomy (NCBI): domain Bacteria; kingdom Pseudomonadati; phylum Spirochaetota; class Spirochaetia; order Brachyspirales; family Brachyspiraceae; genus Brachyspira; species Brachyspira pulli. The sequence continues at coordinate 74,995 of NZ_JAWLQI010000001.1, read as the reverse complement.
TGTTACATTATTCATAGCAATAGTATTAATATATTTGATACTTCTTTTACAGTTCAAAAAATTTATACAGCCTCTTATGATAATGTTCCTAATACCATTTACATTAACAGGAGTATTCATAGCATTCTATTTACATGGAATGCCAATGTCATTTATAGGTTTCATAGGTATTGTAGGATTATGCGGAGTACTTGTTAATGACGGTATTATAATGATAGACTTAATAAATAAAATAATAGAATCTGGAAAAACAAATCCCGATGCTATGGAAAGTCCTAAGAGATTTGCATTTGATTCAATAGTTGAAGGTGCAACTCAAAGACTTTTACCAATATTCTTAACAACTGTAACAACTGTTGGAGGATTACTTCCTACTGTATATGGTATAGGAGGACGAGCTGATTTAATAGTACCTATAGTAATGAGTTTGGCTTATGGTTTAATATTCTCTACTATGATAACATTAGTATTTTTACCATGCGTGTTTATGATAGCTATAGATTTAAGACTTATAAAATTAAAATAATAAAAATATAATGCATCAAAAAAAGACAATAGATTTTTGATGATTCTATTGTCTTTTTTAATTTTAAATTAAAAATATTAACAACTATTTATTAGTAAATCTTGATTCTGATAATTTATCATAAAGTCTTTTAGACATTACTTGTAAACTAGCAAATGTTAAACCTCCGGAAGCAACTCCGCCTAATATAGGTATAACTTTAGCTACGCTTTTAGCAGCAACATCTTTAGTCAATTTTATTCCAACCATTTTTAATAATGCTTTAATAGTTGGCCATCCAATCATTTTTGTTAATGCCATTTTAGGAAGCTGCTTTAAAGCTACTCCAGCTAAATGCTGACTAACTGTTTTTAATGCTAATACGGCTTGAGCCTCTCCAAACATAACGCCAAGATAAACTAAAACCATATTAGCTTCATCATCTGTCATATCTTCAGAATTTGAAAATCCCGGCATACCAGACAAATATGCTAACTTTTGAGCTATTCTTAAACTATGTCCCATAAATTGAGTTAAATCAGCAGGTATAGTACCAATCATAGCTAATCCTCCTGGCAAACCTGCGGCAAATGATACAGCAGTTGCTTTATTAGTTTCAAAATTAATTGCAGCTTTTGCTTTCTTTTCTATAACTTCTACAGGTACCCCTGCTTCGTAAGGACCTTTATTTAAAATATCATTCATTAAGTCTGAATAATCAGAAGAAAATTCTTTTATTAAATAATCTTCTCTGCTAACTTTTACTAATGGTAAATTTGAAGTTGTCTTAATCAAAGATAAGACTTGATCTGGATCTATTGCCATAATAAACTCCTAAATAAAATATGCTTAATATTATATCATACAAAATAATATAAGTAAACAATATTATTTAATTTAACATTTTTAGTAAAATAATTAATTAAGTAAATATAACAAACAATAAAAAACATATACAGAATCAGTATAAAAAACAACTAATCTGTATATGTTTTATTTATAAAAAATTAAAAATAAATTATTTTATTTTGGCAATAAATATATCTTCAATCTTTTCAACTTTTTCTACCGCTTCAATAATTTCATTGATACTTACATCTTTTAATACAAACATAAAATATCCGTTTCTTTCAAAACTTTTATCAATATTTATATCATAGAAAGCTTCATTAAATGCAAGTAAATTATTATTATTTGATTTAAATCTTACATAGAAAGTTTCATTTTTATCTTTAAAATCATTTACTTTAAGATTCTTATTTTCATTAACAAATCCAAGTATAGGAACTCTTAATTCATCAGTTATTAAAGTATTTCTAGCCAAAGTAACAGCATCAGAAACTATAGCACTGCTAGTAGGTCTTCCGCCTGCTCCAGAACCGTAAAATACTGTATCCCCTGAACGGTCGCCTACAACTGTAATAGCATTGAAAGCATAATCAACTTTAGAAAGCATATTATCAGCCTTAAGCATTGTAGGTATAACATATATATAGGCATTATCATTTTCATCTATTGAAGCCTCAGCTATTAACTTAATAGTAAGTCCAAGTTCAGAAGCAAATACAATATCATCTAATATAATATTTCTTATACCTCTAATAAATATTTTATCAAAACTTATAACATTACAAAAAGCAATAGAAGAAAGTATGCATAATTTATGAGCAGTATCTATACCATCAATATCAAATGTCGGATCAGCTTCGGCATAACCTTTTTCTTGAGCATCTTTAAGAACAACATTAAAGTCCAAATTATTTTTTGTCATATTAGTTAATATATAATTACAAGTACCATTTACTATACCGTAAACTCCTTCAATTCTATCAGAAACTAAACTCTCTTTCATAGCTTTTATTATAGGTATAGCACCAGCAACAGAAGCCTCGAATGCAATATCAGATTTTCTATCTTTTATAAGTTCTCCAAAACAATTAGCCAACAATGCTTTATTAGCTGTAACAACTGGCTTTTTTGTTTTCATAAGAAGTTCTTTTGCTGTATCCATTCCTCCTAAAACTTCTATTACAATGTCAATATCATCATCATTCAATATATCATTTAAATCTTTAGTTTTGATTTCTACTTTATCTAAAAATTTATCATTTTGAACTTTATCTATATTTCTGCTAAAAATGGTTTTTACGGTTAATTTTATCCCAGTTCTACTTTCCATTATAGAATTATTCTCAATAATAGTTTTTACTGTGTCCTTACCAACATGTCCGTATCCTGCCACTGCAACTTTAAATTCTTTTTTCTTGTCCATTTTTAACTCCTTAAAATATAAATTTGTATTAAATAAAATTAACCTTAAAATTATTACAAAAAATTAGTAATATAATTTCAATATTTCTAAAAAAGATATTACTGTATTAAGTTATATTTTAACATTTTTAAATAATTTTACAAGGTATTTTAATGATTTTTAATAAATGCTTTATTTAGAAAAGTTAATATAAACAAACAATTTCAATATATATTTAAATTTAGTAAGAATATATTAACATTATATAAATAGATATTGATTTCGTTATTAATTTATGTTATAATTATATATAGTTTAATTATATGGAGGTAAATTATGCCACGTGTTATAAATAACGATTGTGTAGCTTGCGGTTCTTGTAAACCAGAATGTGCATTTGATGCTATTAGCGAAGGAGATATTTACGTAATAGATCCTGACAAATGTACTGATTGCGGTGCTTGTGAAGCAGTTTGCCCAAGCAGTGCTATACATCAAGCTTAATTGCTTTTGATGGCGTAGTTATGGGTAGGTTTTCTTTATAAGATGCCTACCCTATTTTTTTATAAAATATTTAAGGAATAATATTGATAAAAAATACTCAAGCTTTTATATTATCATATAGTCAGTATAAAAGTTCTTCAATAATAGCATCTTTTCTAACAAGCAATTCTATACTGCAGGCAATATGTTATAAAGCTAAAAAAGATTCTAAAGCATTCGGATCTGATTTAGAAAGCATATCTAAATTAAATATAAATCTATACGAAAAAAGCACATCTCAGCTATCAATATTAAAAGAATCAAACATAATAAAAAATTATTCTATACTAGAAAAATCAATATATTCTTCTTTGGCTGTATTCTATATAAGGGAAGTATTATTATATTGTGCTAAAGATTTTGATGACAGATACTTTATATTAATGGAAAAAATTTTAGATGCTTTGGAAAATTTAGAAGAACAAGATAATGATGATAAAAATAAAAAAATATATATAAATATTTTAATGAGAGCATTTGAAATAAAAACACTTCATATAGCAGGAATATCTCCTCATTTAGATAAATGCATTATGTGTGAAAATAATGATACCAATTTTTATTCAATTCTTGAAGGAGGTTTAATATGCTCTAAATGCAAACCTCTTATTAAAGATGCATTTGAAATAACAGAAGATGATAAAAATTTAATGAGAATTATAAAACATACTTCATTGATTAGTATAGCAAACAACAAAGAATTAAAATTATTATATAATAACTCAATAAACAATGTAAAAAATATTTTAAATAAATCTTTATTTAATCATATAAACAGAAATATAAAAAGTCTGCAAGTATTAGAAGAAATTTTATTCACTTAATATATCAAATATTTCTTTAGTGTTATTAGCTATATATACTGCATTTTTAAACTCTTCATCATTACCAAAACCATATCTAACAGCAATAGAATCAATTCCTAAATTTTTAGCAGCATCTATATCATCAATTCTATCACCTATCATTATAGTTTTAGACTTTTCAAAGTTTTCTTTTTCTATAGCTTCATTTAAAACATCTAATTTACTTTTTATTTTTCCGCCGAGTATAGGAGCATAGAACCCGTTGAAAAATTCGGTTAAATTAAAATGTTCTATTATTCTTACTGCAGATTCTTTAGGTTTAGCAGTAACTAAAAAAACTCTGTAATCGTTTTCGGAAAGATTCTTAATCAAATCATATATGCCATCATAAAGAGTACAATTAAATAAACCTTCATTACCATTATAATCTTCTCTATAAAATTTCACAAATTCAAGAGATAATTTTTCATCGTCATGGCAATACTTTCTAAAACTTACATCTAATGGAGGCCCAATAAATTTTCTCAATATTTTATCATTTGGCATATCAATATTTAAATTATATACTTCATTAATTTTTTTAATTCCATATATAACTCCATTTATAATACCTGGGGCAGAATCAGTAATAGTTCCATCAAGATCAAATAATATATTATAATATTTAGGCATTTTATCACTCACTTTATTTATTTACAAAAATATATCCTGAAGCAGCAAGTATTTCAAAATCTTCCTTAGTTTTTTCTTTTATAGCTTTGAATAATAAATTAAGCCCTAAACTATCACTAGCCATATGACCGGCACATACAACATTAATATAATTCTTTTTACACTCATCTAAAAGTTTATCAGATATATTCATTACAATTAATGTTCCAATACCAGCCTTTGATAAAGCATCAACCATAGCAGTATCAAAATAAGCTCCTCCTGTCATATCAACAACAATTCTTCCAACTTTAGAATTATTAGAACCATTAAATATTTTTGGAGGATTATAACGCATAGCTGATATTTTATATTCTTCTATTGTGAATAAAATATCAATTATATCGGATAATATTGAAGGTTTTTTTTCATCCATCTCTCTTGTTAAAAAAGTTTCAACAAAATTATCAGCTACAGTATGCATACACATATAATTTAATTTAAGAAGTTTAGCAGCATTTACATCTCTAAAATGATTTGCACCATAAACAGATCTGCTTACTTCGTTAAGTCTTTTATTAGTTAAAGCTTCAGTTACATTTATAGGTACATTATGCAATGCATTCTTATCAGCCTGCATATTTATAACATCATAAAAATTAACAAAACCATAACCATTTGGGTGATGACTTATAACTAAATCTATATTTTCATTTTTTTCATTAAGTCTGTCAGCTAATAAAAGTTCTGGAGTTTGCATATCTATACCGCAGAAAATTTTATTTATATTTTTATCTTCTGCAATATTCAAAATTCTCGTATCTGCATAAGGATTAAATAGAGTATCTTTATCAAAATACTCTTTCTTTTTTTCATCTAATTTATCATAAGATTTTTTTATATTTTCTAATTCTTTTTCTACAACTATTGCTCCTCTTGGATCTGCATTAATACCGCATTCTATAGCTGCTTTATAAAAATCAATTATTTTCAAAGCCATATAAAAACCTCTTATTCTTCATCACCTTGTTTCTTATCGTTTTTAGGTTCTCCTCTATATTTCTCAGTCTGTATCATACCATTTTCTTCAAAAAATGTGATAGATTTATAACTTTGTCTTATAGTAAATTCAGCACTTCCAATAGTTAATTGAACACCTGGAAGCATTTCTTTACCAGCACTTATTGTAGATTCTACTTTTTCTACTTCAATAGTTTGAGTTAAAGCTTCTCTTTCTAAAACAACTTCTTCTCTCCTACTGCTTGCTTGTTCCAATTGTTCTTTATAACTTTGTAATTGTTCTTTTTTCTCATCATCAAGCTTTTTAAGTTTAGCAGCTTGTTCCAAAGATTTAATATTTCTTTCTGTTTCTTCTATTGAATTATCTAATTCTTCTTTTTCTTTATCTAAATCATCAATAGTGCGTCTTTTAGCTGGGCTAATTCCTGTTTCTATTAATGTTCTAGTACCAGCTTGAGAACCTAAAACTTTACCATTAACTTCTCTTAAAGCTCTAAGTCTTCCTCCGCTTGCAGAAGCTCTCTTACCTATAAGTATAATTCTATTATCAGAATCAATATTAGAGTTAAGTATTGCTTCAGTAACAACAACGTTATTTCCAGCTTGAACATTGGAGAACTGTATAAATTTAGCTATAACATCTCCGCCAGCTTTTACAACACTGTTTTCATTTCCTTGAATACCAAGTTTAACCATAATATCACCCTTAGCTTCAAGATCACATTTACCAACTGTTCCATGAACATCAATATTACCTTCAGCTTTTATTGAATAGTTATCATTAACACTTCCTTTAACTAATACACTTCCAATAAAGTTAATATTTCCTGTTTCAGGGCCAACATCACCAGAAACTTCAAATACTGGTTCAACATTAAGTGATTTTCCTCTAAGAACTACTTGTCCGTTTATAGTAGATAATATATATTCACCATCATCAGACATTTCAACATTGTCACCCAATACTTCTTTAATATCAATATCTTTACCAGCCTTAGTTTCTATTTTGACACCAAGTACAGTTCTTCCTATTTCACCATCTGTAGCAGGAACCTTTCTAGCTAATTTTTGACCTTCTACAACATTCTCAACTATACTTAAATCTTTATAGTCAATACTTTGATCTTCGCCAATATATTTAGGTATAACTTTTTTATTTACATTAACTAAATATTCTATTTTAGCATTTTGTCCATTTACAGGAGGACGTCCTTCAGCAGCTAATATAGGAATATTAAAAGTACCTTCTTCTAAACATTTAGTAACATTTTCTTCTTGGAATCCAAATGTGATACCGCAGTTTTCCATTATTTCTTTTACATCCTGCAAATCCATTTCTCTTCCGCCTTTATTAGGCTTTGTCACAGTAACATAAGCACGCATTTTATCATCACTAATGCTGTAACTTATCTTAGCATTATTTCCAGCTCTGCTTATATCCCATTCAGCAATTTTTTCATATTTTCCTGTCTGTTCATGAAGCACCTTTTTAGCTAAATGAGAATCATATTCTTTAATACCTGCATCTATAAGTTTACTCTCTACAAGAGTCATATCTTCAATCCTCTTACCATCAGCAGTAGGAGGAACAACTTTCAAGAATACACCATCGCGTTTTACTCTAACAACAACATCTGTATCTTTATTAAATACAATTTTATTCTGTGAACTATCCCCAGATGTTCCAATAGTATAATCTGCACCTTGTCCCATACCTATATTAGATTTATCATAAGTGATATGTGTATATCTAATTAAAAAAGGTTTAGCACCTATATTAAAAAATCCTTTACTTCCTTCTTCTAAAACTTTATAAGTTAATTCATAAATTGGACATTGGAATATAGCAGAAGCTTCCTGCATACCGCGTTCCAAAGATTCTACTGATAATTCAACTGAACGAGTGTTCTTATTATTATAAACTTCTTTATAAAAATCGCTTTGCAATATTTTTCTCTTTAATTCATTCATAAAAATCACCTATTCTTATAATAATTGTTTTTTTATCTCAGAAAGACTATATCTTAACTGCTGTATTGCTTTTGTATGAAGCTGGGATATTCTGCTTTCAGAAACCTCTAAAACCTTTCCGATTTCTTTTAATGTAAGATCATCGTAATAATATAATATAAGTACTTGCTTTTCCTTTTCTGGAAGTTCTTTTAAAGCAGCTACTATTTTATTTTTTACATCTTCTCTCTCTGCTAAATATTCAGGATTAGTTTTATCATTAGATTTCAATGTATCTATTACAGATATTTCATCAGAATCATCACCTACATACCAAACATCACTTAAAGATGTAGGAGAAGCCTCTATATATCTTTTCATAGTTTCATTATATTTACTAATAGGTATTCCAAGCATATCAGCTATTTCCTGCGGTTTAATATTTCTGCTCAATCTAGCCTCTAATATTTCTCTAGCTTTTTCTATCTCTTTTACATCTTTACGTATAGATCTGGGAAGATAGTCTAATTTCCTAAGTTCATCATATATAGCACCTCTTATCCTAGTAACAGCATAAGTTTTAAATTTAATATCTCTATTAGGGTTATATTTATCAATAGCGTCCATAAGACCAAAAGAACCAAAACCTACTAAATCCTGAAATTCAATATGCTTATGAGAACCCATATTAACAGATATTTTACTTGCCACATACTTTACCAATGGAGAATATTTAATAATTAAAGCCTCTCTTATATAAGGAGATTGAGTATTTTTAAACTCTTGCCAATATTCCTGTTCATTATCATTAGTAATATTTGGTATTTTATCTTTTTTATTCATCTTCATAATAATTCACTCTAGTTATTAATTTTTGCTATATATTTTATTTATTGCATCTTAATTGCATCATTTATTTATTATCACTTTTTTCATCTTTAGCTATCATTGTTCTAACAGCCTTAGCAACTTTTTCAGGATCTTCCTGTGCTTCTTTTACCATTTCTTCATTATCAATCTTCTTATCTGGGAACATAGTACTTTTTGTAGTGTAATTTGATGCTGATGATGTATTAGAACTTCCAAATACTATATCACCTATATCATCTCCTGAACTATGATAATCTACTTTATTATTTTTATCAACATTAACAGGCTTTGGTGCTCCTTTTCCTATATTTTCGATATTACTCAAATCTGGAGTAAATATAGGAGTATCATCACTTGTTGCAGCAGCATTAGTGTTATTATTACTATCTACACTAAAACCGCTATTATCATCTATAGCATTATAATCTATATCCGAATTTGAACTCATTGTTGATTCATCTATTACATCACCTAAATATTTTTTCAATATAATTCCAATCACAAACAATATTACAAGTGTTAAAATAGCTGAAATTATTGCTTTCAAAATGGAAACATCAACCCTATTTTTGAAAGATATTGATAACAAAAGAGTTATAATAAATGATAAGCCAGTTATAATAACTGCTAATTTTCCAAAGTTAGAAGAAAAATGTTGTTTCACTTTTTCGAGTATATTATTCATAAATTACCTCTAATAAATATCAAAGTATTAAATTACTTTTTACTAACAAAAGATAGAAGTGATTCCATAAATCCGCCTAATCCTTTCACTTCTCTGTCATCATCATATTCCATATCAATAATTTTTTTAGCTATATTATATATAGACATAGATGCATGACACTTATTATCATATTGATAAAAAGGAAGCTGCTGAGAAACAGCGTAAGGAATTGTTTTATCTTCAAAAACATGTCCTAGATATTTAACATCCATATCTAAATATTTTTTACTTGTCATAATAATTTTATCGCCAACTTCTTTTCCTTCAGAAGCCTTTGTAACTCTATTAACTAATATTTTTATATCAGCATTAGCATCTTCAGGAGCAATAGATTTAATTACACCATAGGCATCAAGTATGGCAGTAAGTTCAGGAGTTGTAACAACTATACTTTCATCTGAAGAAAGAAGAAAATACAAAACTGTATCTGAAATTCCTGCACCAGTATCTACTATAATAATATCAGCATCATTCAAAGAATCCATACTGTTTACTAATTTAGTCAAAGCCCTACCAGAAAGATTTGCTAAAGAAGAAAAACCAGAAGCCCCTGCAATATATCTAATACCATAATCTGTTTCAAGTACAACTTCATGTAATTTCTTAACACCTTTTATAACATGATAAAGGTTATACTCAGGCATATTTCCAAGTATTACATTAACATTACCAAGTCCAAGATCTGCATCTATCAAAAGTACATTCTGACCTAATTGCTGCAATGCTATAGACAAGTTAATAGCTATGTTAGTTTTACCTACTCCACCTTTACCGCTGGCAATACTAATTATACGTTGGGGACGTCTGTCTTTAAGTCCCATCATCTTTCTTAATTCATCTGCTTGATCTTTCATAATATATCTTTCATTTCCTATAATTAATTATTTATTTTGAAGAACCAAATAAGCCTTCCATTATTTTATAACCATATTTCTTGGCTGTAGATATATCTTTAGGTACACCTTGACCATAAGTTATATAAGTAATAGGCAATTTCTTTCTAGTTATAGCACAAATTGAAGAAGCCAAATAATCTGTTTCATCAACTTTTGTAAGTATTACACCTTTATAATTTGTTGGTTTGAAACCATTCAATATTTTTACTGCATCTTTATATTTAGCTGTAGCACTCATAACAAGCTGAATATCCATATCAAATCTTCCAACTGTTGTGAAATATTTTGACATAGCTACTATTTCTTCTGCACTTTTTGGAGAACGTCCCATAGTATCAATAAATAAAAGCGAAGAATTATCAAGTTTTCTTATTTCAGCTCTTAAAGCTTCTGGAGTACTAGCACTTGTAAATGGTACTTTCATTATACTAGCATATCTTTGAAGCTGATCAACCGCTGCTATTCTATAATTATCTATTGTAACAAATGAAACTTTTTTACCAGACTTCATATATTGAGCTGCTATTTTTGGTATAGTTGTAGTTTTACCAACACCAGTAGGCCCAACAAATACTATTATTTTTTTCTTAGCACCTATTTCTATACCATTAGCAAGCATTAATTTATCTGAGAAATATTTCTCAACTTCTTCTCTAATTACATCTTTAGATTGGAAGAATCTTGCATTACTAGATGTAAGTAAATATTCTCTTAAATCCAATAAAACTTCTTCTGGGAATTCTCTATCTCTTAAATAATTGAAGCTCTCCTCCATACCATCAGAAATGTTCATATCAGAGCTTTCTTCATTATTTTCTTCATCACGTTCTTCATTATCAGGATTTTCAAAATAATCTCTAATATTAGTTTTCTTTTCTCTTGTAAGATTATTTTCTTCTCTATACTCTTTTATTTCTTCAAGAGCATTATTTATTTCCTCATCTTCATATTCATGATTTACTAATGTATTTGTATTTCTGCTATTATTATTTTGAGTTGAATTTGAAGCAGTATTATGATTTTTATTAATATTTGGTAAACTTCCTTCCAAATATTCTTTAACCATATCTCTTATCTGCTCTTGAACCATTTTCTTAACATTGTCATCAATAGCATTATTAATTGCATTATTGTTTTTATTACTAGAACTATTTATATGATTAGGTATAACATTACTATTAAAACCATTCATATTATTATTGTTGTTCATAGTGTTCATAAAACTGTTATTATTAGCAGAAAAATTGCTATAATTATTTATTGGAGAAAAACCATTATTTGATGAATAGTCAGACAACATCGAGCCTCTCATATTATTAAATGAGGAGCCGGCAAAATTTGAATTAGAATATGGATAATTATTAAAATGAGGTAAAGGACTAAAACCATCTGTATTAGTATTTCTTTCTCTAACAATTTCTCTTTTTTCTTCAGTATAAGAATTAGAATTATTAACTGTAGGTTCTAATGTTTCATTCATAATATCTTCACTAATGTTTTCTCTGATATTATTATCTCTAATATTATTATTCTCTCTGAAGCTATCTCTTAAACTATCTCTGAAGTTATCTCTGTTATCATCTTCAAATTTATCTGATGTAGGAACCACTGTCGCTGCACTAGAAGAATTATTAGTTACTTTATTAGCATTTCTTTCTCTTGAAGCTTCTTTTAAAGCTTTAGTAACCGCAACTATTCTATCAGCCATTTCACTAGCATCAATTGTTTCAGTAGCATGTTTTTTCATCTCTATTCTATCGCTTAGAAGTTTATTTCTATGCATTTCATCATCATCTTCTTCTTCACTAGAATATGAAGTTTTTTCTTCTGATGCATTATTTTTTCTATCGTATATAGAGTTATTAAGCATTATTCTAAGTTCATGTTCTGTTTTCATACCTAAACCTAAAAAACCGCCTACTTTAACATCTTTACTGGTCAAGATAACAAAATTTCCGCCATACTCGACCCTAGCTTTAGCAAAAGCATCAGTCTTATCCTTCCCTCTAATAGTACGTATATCTACCATTTTATTTCTCCTCTAATCATCTTAAAACTCCCTAAATAATCACCTAATTAATATTGCTCTAAAATACCGATAGAAACTTCGAACTCTTTTTTTGTCATACCAAAAATATTCTTCCTTTTGCTTTCTCTAACGCTAATGATAAAATAGCTTTCACCATATTTGTCTCTAGCTTGTTTCTCAATTTCTTCTCTGTTTTTTCCAAAGATTTTAATTGTCTTCATAGTTTAACTCCATAATTTATTTACATCTTAAAAAATTGCTCCATTTACGGGCATTATAATTTCCAATTTAATTATTTAATACTAGCAATTCCTTGTACATTATATCCTTGTGCTATCTCTGTTGTAGCAATAACTTTATACTTACCAACATTCTTAGCTATAAACTGATATAGAGGTCTTCTTATAATAGGAGAAGTTAAAAATACTATATCATCAACTCCTGAATCACTAACAAGTTTAACAGCATCTTTTATATTCTTAATTAAGTTCTGCATACTTTCAAAACTCATAGCTATCATTTGAGAACCTTGTAAATTGCCTGTATTAGCAAGATTCTGTGCTATATTATTTTGTAATTGCTGACTTAAAGTAATAACTCTAATATTTCTATCCTGATCTGCAACCATTTGAGATATTTGTGAAGCTAATCTGCTTCTTACCAATTCTGTAGCCTGCTCACTTCCCATAATAGATATAGCATCAGCAACACCTTCTAATATTGCCACACTGTTTCTAATAGGTACTTCCTCTTGAAGAAGATTCTGCAATACTTTTTGTATGTATCCAAGAGGACTTTCATTATGAGGCTTAGCCGCAAGTACTTCTGATACAAGTGCTTTATGATCATCTTTAATAAGATCAAGCATATTCTGTACTTCTTCACGTCCGATAAGAAGATTAGCATTTCTTTTAATAGTTTCACTAAAGTGAGTAGCTATAACCGATGTAGGCTGGAATAACATAAAGCCTTTTTTCTCAGCCATATCCTTTTCATCAACTTTAATCCAATAAGCAGGAAGTCCGAATGCTGGTTCTCTTACTCTCTCACAATCTGGAGTAGGACCATCTGGAGAATTAGCATTCAAAGCTAAAAGCATATTAGGACGAACGAATCCTTTAGCCATTTCAGTACCATTTATACTAACAGTATATTCATCTGGTTCTATTACACTATTATCCACAATACGTACTGGAGGAACAACTAAACCAACCTCCAAAGCAAGTTCTCTACGTATCTGACTTATTCTATTGATTAAGTCCCCTCCTTCGGATTCTAATGCCAAAGGTATAAGAGAGGCACCAACAGAAAGTTCTATCTTTTCAACTTTCAAGAAAGGAGTAACATCTAAAGGGCCTTGATGAACCTGTTCTCCAGCATCTGCCTTTGTACCATCTTCATTAAGTCCAAGTTCCTGCTGCTCTTTTCTCAAAGTATATCCAGCTAAAAATAATGCTAATGATATAACAAATAAAGCCAATTTTGGGAAACCTGGTAAAAGCATTAAGAAGAATGCGAAACCAGCACCAATAAATAAGTTTTTAGGTTTAGCAAAAATCTGTACAGCAATTTGAGTAGACAAATTATCTTCGCTGCTGCTTCTAGTTACTAATAAACCAGTAGCAAAACTCATAAAGAATGAAGGAATCTGGCTTACCAAACCATCACCTACAGTAAAACGAGTATAAGCATTAACAGCCTGAGCAAATGGTTCGCCTCTCATTGTCATACCAATAATGAGTCCGCCTACTATGTTTATAACAGTAATAATAATACCTGCTATAACATCACCTTGTACGAATTTTGAAGCACCGTCCATAGTACCGTAAAAATCACTTTCGCCTCTTATTTTCTTTCTTTTTTCTTCTGCTTCTTTATCTGTGATAGCACCAGCTTGAAGTTCGCTTTCAACTGCCATCATTTTTGAAGGCATACTATCTAATGCGAATCTTGCTGCTACTTCTGATACTCTTGTAGCACCTTTAGTGATTACAACAAATTGTACTATTATAAGAATGATAAATATTACAACACCTACAACTATATTACTGCCTACTACAAAATCAGCAAATGAAGTAATAACCTTACCATTAAAGTTAGCTCCTTCAGTAAGAATTGCTCTAGTTGTAGATACGTTCAAAGCTAATCTGAATGCAGTCATTACAAGCAATACAGAAGGGAATACACTAAAATCATTGGCACTCTTTATACTAAGTACCATAAGTAATATCAATAATGATACAATTATATTTACTATAAGCAAAAAGTCTAAAATTATTGATGGTAATGGTATAATAAGCATCATTATTACCATAACTGCACCAACAGCAAACATTATATCAGTATGCCTGCTAAGATTGCTAGGTAATTTTATTGAATCTAAAATTGATTTAGCACCATTCATTGTTGCCACTTTTTATTCCTCCTATATAGCCCTTGCCATTTTTTCATTACGTATTCTATATACTTCGCCAAGTATTCTTGAAACAACATGAAATAGTTTTTCTGGTATATATTGTCCTATTTCAACATTAAAATATAATTCACGGGCTAAAGGTTTATTTTCTACTATTTGAACATCATTCTCTTTAGCTATCTCTTTTATTCTTAAAGCAATATGGTCTGCCCCTTTTGCTGTTACTATTGGAGCATAATCTCCATTTTCATATTTCAAAGCAACTGCAAAGTGAGTAGGGTTTGTAATTACCACATCTGCCTCTGGAACCGCCTTAAGCATTGTTCTATTGACAATTTTTCTAGCCATATCTTGTAACTGGCTTTTTACCAATGGATCTCCTTCCATCTCTTTGAATTCTTCTTTCATTTCATGTTTTGTCATTTTCAAACTATTAATGTACTGCTTTTTTTGAAAGAAATAGTCAAAAGCAGATACTATTATCATAAATACTATTACCTTAGCCAACATCTCTAAAACGATAAAGAAAAATAAATGCATAGCTTGAGGTAATTCCATATTAACCATATTAAATAATTGATCATGTTTGCCGTATATAGCTGAAAAAGTAAGAAAAGATATAACTACCATCTTGAATAAGATTTTGGCTAAGTTCATCAAGTTTTGGGAAGAAATAAACACCCTTTCTTTGAAGTTAGACCAAGTAGGAGCTATTCTTTTAAAATTTGGTTTTAACTTTTTAGTTGTAAATAAGAATTTAGTCTGTGCTAAATTGATACCTACGCCAACAACTAAAGCAACCAACAAAACTATTCCGGCAGTTTTAGCTATTAAAACAACTATTTCTAAAAACATATCAGGCAAAGATAAAATATTCATACTAGCATCAGCATTGGAAATTTTATTCAATATTCCAACAAAAAATTGAGATACTGTATTAATCAAATATGTTGTAAGTAAAGCTATTACAGCTATTGTAACAGCCAAAACAAGAGTTTGGTTTATCTCTGTAGAGTTTACAACACGTCCTTCTTCTTCTCTTGCCTTTCTTTTCTTTCTCTCAGTTGGAAGTTCTGTTCTTCCTTCATCTTCTGGAGAAGCAAACAATGTTAATACAAAGCCTTTTCCTGTAAGGCGTAAATATTTTCTATAAAGTCTAGCTTTAAATATAATTAACATTTCTAATAAGGAAGCTATAATATTTTTCATACAGTGCCTCCTGATAAGAAAGTTATTATATTATTTACATCTGATATAGTGTATTCTAATATCTTCATAAAATTAGAAACAAGTGCTGGTATCAATATATAATAAGCTACTATACCAACTCCAATTTGCATTGGGAAACCTAACATCAAAATATTCATTTGAGGCGCTGCTTTTGACAACAAACCTAAACTTAATGATAATAAGAATAAAGTAAGTATTATAGGCAAAGCTAATGAAAGAGATATAGAAAATAAAGAACTCATATAATATATCATTCTGTCTATAACTCCATTAAACGATGAAGTGAATACTGCTTTTGAAGCATCACTCAATACTGGCATAGCTTTAAAACTATAAAACAAAGTTCTAACTACCCAGCTAGGCCCATCAATAGCTATAAATATGAGTATAACTATTAAAGACTGAAGCTGTCCCAATACTGGAACTGTAACTTGAGATATAGGGTCTACAGTTTCAGATATACCAAATCCCATTTGTATTTCAAAAAAGTTAGCCATAACTTGATAAGCAGCAAATATAATAGACATTAAAAATCCTATCAAAATACCAATAAGAGCCTCATTAACAAGCGTTAAAAAGTACTCTACAAAAGTAGGTGCTGCCTGAACATTTATATTAGCAACTAATGGAAATATAGTTGCTGTAGCTACAAAAGCAAGTCCCATTTTTATACTATTAGGAATAACATTAGATGAAAACAATGGTGCTACCATAAGTATAGCTATAAATCTTACCATAATGAGTAGGTAAATCTGGAAAAAATTTACAAAATTATCCATTTATTATTCCTAAATCAATACACCCTTATCTTGCTATGCTTGGAAGTATACTAAACAATCTAACTGTAAAAGCACTTGTATAATTTAACATCCAAGAAGCTAACATATATATAACTGCCAACATTGCTATCATTTTAGGTACAAAAGTTAATGTTTGTTCCTGAATACTTGTAGTAGCTTGAAGTATAGAAATAATCAAACCAACAACTATAGAAACCCCTAAAACTGGTGCCGAAAGCAACATAAAAACCCATAAAGTTTCCTGCACCAAAACAATAATCGAAGTATCGCTCATAACATTTCCCTTAAACTATATTAACTATATAAAGCAGCTCTAAAAATCCATTATTATATTATCATTACATTATTGAAAACTTTGTACTATTTGAAGTATCAAAAGTTTCCAACCATCAACCGCAACAAATAAAATTATTTTAAGCGGCAATGATATCATAATAGGCGGCAGCATTATCATACCCATTGCCATAAGTATTGAAGCAACCACCAAGTCTATAACAATAAATGGTATAAACAGATATATTCCCATTTTAAATGCTATAGTAAGTTCATTTATAATGAATGCCGGTATAACCACTATAGTAGGAATTCTATTCAAATCCTCTACTGTTTGAATTTCTCTAAGTCTTATATCAGTATTACTTATACTTAAAAACAAATCCAAACTTTTCATACCATTTTCACCTCTTAAAGAGTTGAACATAAACATTCTTATAGGCTGTATACCTCTACTATATAATTCATTGACACCTATGCTGCCATTCAAATATGGCTGAAGTGCCTCATTATTAACTTGCGAGAGAGTCGGCATCATTATGAAGAAGGTCAAGAACAAAGACAACCCCATTATTAATGCCCTTGGAGGGGTTTCCTGTAAAGATAATGCCCTTTGAACAAAACTTAATACTATAGAAACTCTTATAAAACTTGTTGTCATTATTATAATAGAAGGAGACAACGACAATATTGTTAAAAGAAATAATATCTGAAGTCCTAAACTTACTTGCTGAGGAGTTTGAGCTTGAGTAACATTTAACCCTATTGTAGGTATTGGTATTTGGGTATTATCTTGAGCGTAAGCTACAACTGGCATAAGTAAACATAATACCAAAAACACCATAAGAAACTTTCGCATTTGAGAACTCCAACTTTATAAATTTTTTTCCTAATCTTTTTTCTTCCAAAAAACGATAATGTTTTACAACTTGCTTAAAGTTAACATATTATTCTAAAATAGTCAAGTATTATGTTAACTAATTTACACTCAATTAATAAAATTTAAATTTTATAATAAAACCCAAATCACATTTACAGCAACAATACACTATATAAAAATTTTATTTATAGTATATTTTTCAAACAAAAAGCCCCATAATATAACAATTATAATAAACTCCATTTATATAGAAGAACTTCTTTATTTCTCCTTCTACTTCAAAACCTTCTTTTTTATACAATTTTAAAGCTCTTTCATTATCAGTCCTTACAGTTAATTCTATTTTTTCTATAGAATTTGCTCTGCAATAGTTAATAGCATGTTCAAGTAATTTTGTACCTATGCCATTAGACCAATAATCTTTTAAAACTGTTATACCTAAATCAACCCTATGTTTTACTCTCTTCTTATTTAAGCCTTTTATACTGCATATACCGACGATTTTTTTGTCAATTTCATACAAAAACATCTTTTCTAGCCTTAAATGCTGTATATTTTGTAAAAATTCCTCCTCTTTCTTTACATCTAAAAGCCTTTCATCAGAACCAGACATTAAAAAATCTGTTTCATCTGACATTTTTTTAATGTAATCTATAACGTTTTTAGCATCTTCTATATGTGCTTCTCTTATATTATTACTCATAGATAACACCTACAAAATATATTATCGGATTTTATTATGTAAACTGTAATATGATAACTTATTTTTCCTTTTTTGCAATTTATTTTTCATAGTTTTTATATTTTTTTATTATACATTTTACACTATAATTGTTATATTAGTTATATATAGTTAATAAATGCTGAAAAGGATATTAATATAATAATGAAAAAAGTAATATTTATTATATTTATAGTATGTTCTGCTACCCTATTTTCTAAGCAGAATTTAATTAATAAGATAGATATTACTGAAAGAATTTTGGACGGAAAAATATATACATTAAATAATTTTGGCAAAAATACAATCAACATAATGTTTAATAGGAATAAAATAACCGGAAAATCTACTATTAATACTTATGAAGCTATTTTCGATATAGAAGATACTAAAATAAAAATTTCAGATATAGAAGCTACAAAGATGAAAGGTCCAAATAATTTAATGAAAGATGAAAATGAATATTTTGAGCTTCTTGCTAATGCCGAAGATATAAATATAAAAGGTGATATATTAACAATAAAAACTAAAGATAATAAAGAATTAATATTTAAAGAACAAGCTGAATTATCACCAAATTATTTAAAAGGTAAGGAGTTTATATTAAAAAATGCATTTAATGATTTAAATATAACTATTGGTTTTACCAAAAATTATATATATGGTTATAATGATATAGACAAATATTTTTCATCTTATACAATAACAGATGATAAAATATTTATAAAAGATATTAAATATGTGGAGAGTACTGAGAAAGAAACTAATGAGAAGTATATAGAATTATTTTCTAATATACATAAAATTTCATTAGAAAATGACAAACTTATTTTAATAACAAAAGATAAAGAAAAATTAATTTATAAGATGAAGTTTTAATGTTTATTTTTATTTGATATAGCAATTATTCATTATTATCAGACTCCTAACACTATTATTGATGGGCTTGTGATTTTCCTTAATCATAAGCCCATTGTTATATTATGTAAGATTTCTACAAAAAGAAAAATATATATTTTAATTTTTTATTAAAAGGAAAAAAACATGAAAAAAACACTATTATTATTACTATTATTATCAACTACAATATTTTTACTGTCATGCTCTCAAAAAGAATCAAAGCAAAGCAATATTTTTGAAAGCATAAATGGCAAAGAATATTATTTAACAAGCAATCCAAAAATAACAATTGGATTTGAAAACAGCAATGTTTATGGAAGTGCTAGTGTCAACAGATACTTTACATCATTTTCTGTAAGCAATAATCAAATAATTATAGGAACAAATATAGGAGCTACTTTAATGGCTGGAAATGAAGAAGATATGAAAAATGAACAGGATTTTTTAAGCGATTTAGGAAAAGTTAATTCTGTATCAGTGAATAATGATCAATTAACTTTAAAAACATCAGAAAATAAAGAATTAGTATTCAAACAAAGAGCATTAACAATTGAAGATCTATATCAAAGAGAATTTGTACTTGAAAATAAATACCCTGAAATGAATATTACTATTGCTTTCGATACAAATAAAATATACGGATATTCCGGAGTTAATAGATATTTTGCTGGATATACTTTAACAAATGAAAATAATATAGTAATAGGTGCTTTAGGTTCTACTATGATGGCTGGACCTGAAGAAAATATGAAAGCTGAACAAGAATTCTCAAAATTAATTTCTGAAGCTTCTAATGTATCTTTATCTGCTACTAATTTAGAAATAACAACAAAATCCGGAGAAAAATTAATATTCAAAGATAATTCTATCTCTGAAAATAAATTATTAGGAAAAACATTCATATTACATAATTTATATCAATATCCTAATATAAAAATCACTATGTCTTTCTATGGTGAAAATAATCAAGTAAATGGTTTTGCTGGTGTTAATAATTACAGAACTTCTTACAGCAATATCAATGGAAATGAAATTAAGTTTAATATGCTTGCTACTACAAAAATGGCTGGCCCTGAAGAAAATATGAAAGCTGAAGCAGCATTCTCATCATATATAGAAAATGCTCAATATATGTACTTAAAAGGTAAAGAATTATATATAATAACTAAAGATTCTACAATATTAAAATTCATAGAAGATTATTTTGATGCAAAAACTTTGGCTGGAAAACAATTCAAATTATCAAATATGTTTGAAGGTACAGAAATAACTTTATCTATAAATAATAATTCATTTGTGGGAAAATCCGGAGTTAATAACTATAACATACCATTTGAAATAAAAGATGGTAAAATAACAATGAGTAAAACTGGAATATCTACATTAATGGCTGGTCCTGAAGCAGATATGCAGGCTGAAGATGAATATTTAGATCTTCTCAATAAAGCAGCTTATATATCATATAACGATAATACTTTATGCATAAAAACATCTGATGATAAAATATTATTATTTAATATGATAAATTAATTTTACAGTTTTTATTTAATTATGTTATATATAGTATAGCTACAAACGTCATTTGTTGCACTCTTAAGATATATATACAAACCCATTACTTTTTCACTCTATGAAGTCTCGATTTCATAGAGTGTTTTTATATATATTATAGAAAAAACATGTTGATTAATTGAATAATTATTTGTATAATAGAAGATAAAAAATATATATTTAGGATTAGTAAATTGAAACTTTTAAAAAAAATCTGGGCTAATTATAATAAAATAAATATAGAGCAATTTCAAAAATTTTATATAGTACTAATATCAATAATGTTTTTAGCAACAACGGTAGTACTTTCAATTTTAGTTTCGGATATAGTAATTCAGCCGGATGTTCAGGCTGTTGAATTATACAAACCTACTATACCTACAAAAATTTATGATATCAAAGGTGAAGTAATATCAGAATTTTTCACTGAACAAAGAGCATTAGTTGAATATAAAGATTTGCCTCCTCAATTAATACAAGCCATAATATCTATGGAAGATAATAATTTTATGAAACACTTTGGAATAGATATTTTTGGTATATTCAGAGGTACTATAGGTAATATATTAACAGGAAGGAGAGCAAGAGGAGCTAGTACACTAACTCAGCAGGTAGCCAGAAATATAGTATTGAAATCAACTGAAAGAACTATAATGAGAAAATTAAAAGAGATATGGGTTACTTTCCAAATAGAAAAAAGACTTACAAAAGAAGAAATAGTAACTTTATATTTCAACCAAATATATTTCGGACACTCAGTTTATGGCGTACAAGCGGCAAGCAGATTTTATTTTAATAAAGATGTTCAAAATTTGGATTTAGCAGAATGTGCAATGCTAGCTACATTACCTCCTGCACCAAATGCTTACTCCCCTATCAATAATCCTAATATATCAATAGCAAGACATAAAGTTGTATTAAGCAGAATGGCTGATTTAAAATTCATCACAAGAGATGAAGCTGATAAAGCACATAAAGAATTCTGGGAAACATATACTGGAAAAATAGGAAGAAGAGGTTCTACTGCTTATAGTGCTTCTATAGACAGAGCACCTTATGTTACAGAATACGTAAGAAGACAATTAGTTAATAGATATGGTGAAAAAGCATTAAAAGAAGACGGATTAAAAATATATACTACAATAGATATAGAAAAACAAGAAGCCGCTCAAAAATTATTAACAGAAGCACTTACAGAATACAATAATAAATACGAAGGCGGCTCTATGGATATAGTCAATATATACAATAGAGAAACTATAGATAAAGTAAAAATGCTTTCTATTTTATTTAATTTACCAGAAAACAGTGCTTACAATAAATTCAATATTGCTGTAAGAGATACTTTAAATAAATACACAACTTTACCATTAGCATTAATGTCAGATATATTCGGAATGGAAGAAGTAAATGATATAACAATGGAAGTAATGAAAGCTGATGAGGCAGAACTTTCAAGACAAATAGAAGGTGCATTAGTATCAATAGATCCTAGAAATGGATATATTGTTTCTATGGTTGGCGGTTCTGGATTTACTGCAAGAAACCAATTTAACAGAGCAACTCAGGCAAGAAGACAAGCAGGAAGTGCATTCAAACCATTTGTATATGCTGCTTCTATGGATGTAAGTAATTATAGCCCATCAACTATTGTAAGCGATGCTCCTATTGGTTTTGTACCGGAAGAAGGTGAAGACGGTGAAGTTTGGATACCTAAAAACTATTCTGGAAATTTCAAAGGCGATGTAAGTTTAAGATATGCATTAGCTGCTTCATTAAATATAGCTACTGTAAATGTTCTTAATTATGTTGGTATTACAAATGCCATAAGATATGTAGAACCTATATTCAAAGCTGAACCGGATTCTGACAAATCAAAAAGAATGTTCAACCCTGATTTAACATTAGGTCTTGGAACAGGATTATTCACTCCATTAGAACTTACAACTGGTTTTGCAGAATTTGCTAATGAAGGAAAAGAAGTTAATCCTATACTTATAAGATATGTTACAGACAGATACGGAATAGTAATGGATAACTTTGAACAAAACTTAAAGAAAAAAGTAACATTAAGAGGCGGTCCTAAACAAGTTATAAGTAAAGAAGCTGCTTATTTAATAAGTGATATATTATTAGGAGTATTAAGAGGCGGTACTGCTACAAGTGCTATGTACGAAGCAGGATTTACTAGAAAAGGTGCCGGAAAAACTGGTACTTCAAATGACTGGAAAGATGCTTGGTTTGTTGGATATACTCCTGAACTTGCAACTGGTATATGGATAGGATTCGACTCATTTAAATATTCTCTTGGAAACAACCAGGTTGGAGGTAGAGTTGCTGCTCCTATTTGGGGTAAATATATGGTTGCTGCTTTGAAAGATGTTAAACCTACTTGGTATGACAGACCAGAAAATGTAGTAAGTATGCAGGTTTGTGCTATAAGCGGTAAACTTCCGGGCCCATCTTGTTATTCATTCCAAACTGATTTATTTATTAAAGATAAGATACCTACAGAAACTTGTAATGTATGTTCTCATTATTTGGAAGATTCAAATGAGCTTGATAGTATAATAGACTCATTCCTTAATTATTAATTAGGAAATTATAGATGGATAAAAAAGGTATTGTTGATATAAACTCTAATGTGCTAAGATATAAAAATATATTAGCCATTCCGTCTATACATTCAAGAGTATATTTTTCTCTTGCCGTTAGAGAAGCTTTTGAAAAGTTTAAACCAGATATTGTAGCAATAGAACACCCCGCAAATTTTGCTGATTCATTGCGTGAAGCTGTAAGCAGACTTCCTTTTGTAAGTTTAATAATAAGAGAAATAAATGATGAAGCTGTTTATATTCCTATAGATCCATGCGATTCTATAATAGAGGCTGTAAGACTTGCTATTGATGAAGAAATACCTTTTTTCCCTATTGATAAAGATATTACTTCAATCAATTCAAATTCTCATTATCTTATGCCTGATGATCATGTAATGAAAAGTATCGGACTTGAAAAATTCTATAATGAAATAAAAGAAAATTATGTTTTTTATAAAGATGATACTGATGAAGAAAGAGAAATATTTATGTCTAAGTATCTTCATGAATTATCTAAAAAATATAATAAAATACTTTTAGTTATAGGAATGTCGCATTGGGAAAATATGGTTTCTATTCTAAAAAAATTAGATGATGAAAAATTAAAAAAAGAAATAAAAGATTTCAACTCCGATGAAGAAGATGAATACGGAGAACCTAAAATATATAATGTACATAAAGAATCTTTAAATAAAATGCTTGGAGAATTTCCATTTACTACTTATATGTATGAATTATACAGAAATGGAGAATTAGAAAATTTTGACAAGATACATATAATAGAAACAATTTTCAAAGAAGCAAAGATGAGATATAAACTTCCAATATCATTACTTCAGCAGAAAAACATGATGAAGTATTTAAGGAATTTATGTTTAATAGATAATTATATAATACCTGATTATATAGATATGCTCACAGCAGCAAAATGCATGATAAATAATGATTATGCATTAGAAGTAATGGAAGGTTTAGAATACTATCCTCATTATACTGAAGAAGATGAAAACTACCCTACTATAAAATTAAACAGAGATCCTAGCACAAATGGTATGGAAGGATTATTAAAAGATAAAAAAATCAAACTCCATAAATATGATAATGTATGGAGAACATCTTTCAAAAAAGTTCATGTTACAACACGTCCTAGTGAAAAGTATGAGGGAGAATGGGAAGATGTTTGGAATAAAAGAACTAATTTACTATCCCATATACCTGAAGATATACTAATGGAAAAGCATATGAATATATTAAGAGATAAAATAAGAAATATGCTTACAGAAGACAAAGCGAAAATAGAACCTTTTACCGTTAGTATAAAAGACGGAATTGACATGCGTGAAACTATAAGAAATTACTATAAAAATGAAATATATGTCAAAGAGATTCCAAAAATAAAAGGAAATATAGGACATATGGTTGTAATATTCGATGATGAGCATGATGAAGATTATGATTGGAATATAGTATGGTATAGTGAAGCTCATGATGACAGCGATTTAATATTATACTCTACAGAACCGGGAAATATTCTTGTAGGTCCCGGAATATCTAAATGTTATTTTGGAGGTTATGCTTCTTTAATGCCTCCTCAAGCTCCACATGATGTATGGAGAATATATCCTAAACTAAAAAAAGAAGGCATAGTAAGAAATTATGCTGATTTACTTCTTTATACAGCAATAATATATTCAGTTGATAAATATTTAGGTTATGTTGCTCCTACTCCGCCATCAAGCATATTAAAAGAATTTGCTAAACAGCATTCTGTTGAAATAGTTTATGTACCTCTCACAACATTTTCAAGCGAAACTCTAAGGAAGTTAAGACATTTCCATGTATTAGGCAACAAAAGACTAAGAAAGATAGCAGACGATTATATTATTTAAAACTATTAAATAAAATTTATAGAAAATCGAAGTTGACAAAATCATATTATACTATAGAATAATAGTATGTTTGATTTATTATTTTATATTATAATATAATGTTGTAAATTCTATTTATTATAATATATACTAAATATTTAGAGGTTATATTATGAAAAAGAAAGTTTACTTTATACTTCTTCTATTAATTTTGATAATAATATTGATAATGTCCTGTAAAAAAGTAAATCTCTTAGGGCCGAACAATATACCTCCTCCAACAAAATTTCCAATAATAGACGATAATAAACCAGAAATACCAGACTACCCAAACCCAACCCCAGTTCCAACACCTCCTGAAAAAACCGAAGAAAAGCCTATAGAAGTGAAACCCGAAGCAGTGGCAAACGGTACAGTATTCGGCGGATACGGAAGAAGATTTAAATTCAAAAATGACTGGTATGTTTTAGCTACAAATGAATATGAATATAATTATGAAACAAAAACTCTTAACCCAAGAGGAAAAGGAGCTATATTAAAAATAGAAAACGACGGAAGAACAATAACAAAAATATATAGTATTAATTCAGGAGATTTAGAAAAAGCAGAGTATTGGAAGAATTTAAATTCAAAGAAACTCGTTATTACTGATACAGAAGTAAACATACCTATAAAAGCAGAGTCTCAAGGCTGGGCAACAAATTGGATATATATAATTCCTAATGATGTACCTAATAATATTTGTGATTATAGTTATATGGGAAATTGGGAAAGAATGAGTTATGATAGATTTGGTTATGTAGAAAAACTTATAATTCATTACAGTAACAGAAGTTCATCAGATTTATTAAATTGGAATAAAACTTCTTCATCAAATGTATTTGATTTTCCAAAACCTAATTTTAATAATCCTAACTTTCAAGGAAGATTTGGAAATGCTATTAGAAATCATATAATTTATTTTAAGGGTAAAATATTTGTATTTAGAAATAATTTTAGTATTTATGATGAACATCTTGGATATTATATAGATCCTAGTGAGGAAGATTTTATTTTGGGTAAAAGAGAATATTATACAATAGAATTTGGAAAGGATATGTCTGATGCTAAAAATTGGGTTACAAATCGTATAAACAATGAATTATATTATGATTTTTCTACAATGTACTATGATGAAAATAAATTGTATGTATTCCCTCGTGAATATAGAAAATATATATATAGTGAAGAATTGCAATTATGGACTAATACTTCAGGTTCTTCTTATAGAACTGTGCAATACGTATACATAACAGAAGACGGTATAAATTGGAAAAAAGAACCTTTTTATGATTTTGATGATATTATTGATAAATATAATCCAATATTAATGGGAATATCAGTTGGTATATCAGAGGCAGGATCATTTCTTCAAACTAATGAAATGCTCGGTTTTGAAATGCAGGACGGTACGCCTTTCGAGCCTTCCTACACTGAGTTAAACGGCAAGTATTACAGAACCTTTAACAGCACTTATCCTATTCCTCCTATAAAAGAGATTATGGAAACTGTTGACAGATTTGAAACAAATTTCACCGTTACAGAGGAGCACATTAAAAAGTCTGGTTATTATCAATTACAAGTATCTTCAGTTTCTCCAGACAAAGCACAGGAATCCGACTGGGTTAATGTTGTGCCTAATAATCAAACGACTTCCTCTATAGGTTGGGAAAGCGGCGGGGCTGATTTATTTACTTTTAATAATAAAATAGTGCGTTTAGTTGATTATGACAGACAATTTAAATTAAACACTCAATATGAAACAGCATTGAATCTTTCCGAGAAATATTATAATTTGCTTTTAAACTCTCCTATGTCAGAGTTCAAAAAGTATGATTATTATTTCTTATATTATAAAGCTATGGCGGATATGTTAAAGATCATTAAAGACAAGGGCAGCGATTATTTCCGACCTGATGAGGCTGTTACTCATTACACTTTTGAATTGTATTAAAAAATAAATTAAGGGGCTTGAAATATAGCCCTTTAATATACATATTAATACACAATACAAATTTATAGTATTATTTTTATACATAATATAATTTTTCATATATAAAATTTATACAATAATTATATTTACAATATTACCAAAAATAACTATACATAAAATAAATGTATAAAAACAAAACATTTCAAACTAATTATTTGGCACATTTCTTGCATATATAATAGTATACAGCAATTAAATGCTGAAACAAAAATTATTTAATTAAAAATTAAATAATTAATTTATAAAGGAGTTAGGCGGTTTTAAACCGTTAATTAATTAGAATATGGATTATAATAAATATACAATAAAAGCCCAAGAGGCAGTAAATGAAGCTGCTAATATAGCTAATGGTGAAGACCATAACGAAATAAAAAGCGAACATTTACTTTTAGCATTATTAAAACAAGAGGACGGACTTATTCAGCCTTTAGTAGAAAGAATAGGTGTTCCTATAAATACATTAATAGATAAAACTCAAAGATTAGTTGATGAAAACGTAAAGGTTACAGGTGAAAATGTACAGTTACATCTATCTACTAATGCCGGTAAAGTTTTAGCAAAAGCAGAAAAAGAAGCTAATGCTTTGAAAGACCAATATGTATCTACAGAGCATATATTCTTAGCACTTGTTGAAGCTGATAACAAAGCAGGCGACATGCTTAGAAAAAGCGGAATAAGTAAAAAAGAAGTTTTAAGTGCATTAAAAGATTTAAGAAAAGGACAAAGTGTTAACAGCCAAGACCCAGAAGCTAAAATGCAGGCACTTGATAAATATTGCCGTGATTTGACTTCATTAGCAGAGGCAGAAAAAATTGATCCTGTTATAGGACGTGATGAAGAGATAAGACGTGTTATGCAGGTATTATCAAGAAGAACAAAAAACAACCCTGTACTTATAGGTGAGCCTGGTGTTGGTAAGACTGCAATTGTTGAAGGACTTGCTAGAAGAATAGTTTCTCAAGACGTACCGGACGGACTTAAAAACAAAAGATTATTAGCTTTAGATTTAGGTGCTTTGGTTGCCGGTGCTAAATTTAGAGGAGAGTTTGAAGAAAGATTAAAAGCTGTTATTACAGAGATAGAAAAATCTGAAGGTAACATAATATTATTTATAGATGAGCTTCATACTCTTGTAGGTGCTGGTGCTACTGAAGGTGCAATGGACGCTTCTAACCTATTAAAACCTGCATTAGCTAGAGGTGAATTGAGAGCAATAGGGGCAACTACTTTAGATGAATACAGAAAATATATTGAAAAAGATAAAGCACTTGAAAGAAGATTCCAACAAGTGTATTGTAAAGAACCTACTGTTGAAGATACTATTTCAATATTAAGAGGTTTGAAAGATAAATACGAAGTTCATCATGGTGTTAGAATAAAAGACGATGCATTAGTTGCTGCTGCTGTTTTATCTAATAGGTATATAACTAATAGATTTTTACCTGATAAAGCTATTGACTTAGTAGATGAAGCTGCAAGCCAATTAAAAATAGAGATAGACAGCCAGCCTACTGAACTTGATAAAATTGAAAGAAAAATTTTACAGCTTAATATAGAAAAACAAGCTCTTTCAAAAGAAAATGATGCTGCTTCTAAAGAAAGATTAGAAAAACTTGAAAAAGAATTATCTGAACTTTCTGAAGAACGCAATGCTATGAAACTTCAATGGGATAATGAAAAAGGAAGAATTGAAGAAACTAGAAAATTAAAAGAAGAACTTGAAGCTTTAAATATAAAAGAAACTCAATATACAAGAGAAGGTAATTTAGCAAAAGCTGCTGAAATAAAATATGGTAAGATACCAGAATTACAGAAAAAATTAGAAGAAGCTACTAAATCTATGGAAGAGGCTAAAAACTCTGATAAGAAAAGACTTTTAAGAGAAGAAATTTCTGAAGATGACATAGCTAGAGTAATATCTGTATGGACTGGAATACCTGTAAGTAAAATGCTTGCTAGTGAAAAACAAAAATACTTACAGCTTGAAGAAGTATTACACAAGAGAGTTGTAGGACAAGATGAAGCTATAACTTCAGTTGCTGATGCTATTAGAAGAAACAGAGCAGGACTTTCTGATGAAAATAAACCTCTTGGAAGTTTCTTATTTATAGGGCCTACTGGAGTTGGTAAAACAGAACTTGCTAAAACACTTGCTGATTTCTTATTTAGTGATGAGCATGCTTTAACAAGAATTGATATGAGTGAGTATATGGAGAAATTCTCTGTTACTAGACTTATAGGAGCTCCTCCAGGATATGTAGGTTATGATGAAGGAGGACAATTAACAGAAGCAGTTAGAAGAAGACCTTATTCTGTTATATTATTTGATGAGATAGAAAAAGCTCACCCTGATGTATTTAATGTTTTACTTCAGGTATTAGATGACGGAAGACTTACTGACGGACAAGGAAGAATAGTAGATTTCAAAAATGCTATTATCATAATGACAAGTAATTTAGGTTCTGATCTTATTCTTGAAGCTAATGATACTAATGATATCAAAGAAAAGATTCAAGAACTATTAAAGATGTCATTTAGACCAGAGTTCTTAAACAGAATAGATGAGATAATAACATTTACTAGACTTGACAAAAAATACATTGCTGAGATAGTAAGAAATCAAATAGCAAGAGTTGCTAACAGACTTAAAGACAGAAGAATAACTTTAGATGTAAGCAATGAAGTAATAGACTATATTGCTGATATTGGTTATGATCCTCAGTTCGGAGCAAGACCATTAAAAAGAGCTATACAAACTTATATAGAAAATCCTTTAGCTAAAGAAATGCTATCAGGCAAATATTTAGAAGGAGATACTATAAGAGTTGTTAAATCAGAAAATGGTTTGGTTTTTGAAAAATAATATTTTAATTTAATTTCATAAAATAAAAGGCTTACTAATATACATTTATTAGTAAGCCTTAAATATAATTATAATCTATCAATACATTTCCTATATTGATTTATATAATCTATCATAGAATTTATTTCATCTTTATTACTTTTTATATATTTTATTACTTTCTTATCAATTATATGTTTCAAAAAAATATCTACTATATTAATATTAGTTATAGCAATATCATTAAGTTCTTTAATACCCAAATATTTTTTTACTGAATAAGTAGAATATGATCTCAAATTAGATCTAATACTATCTCTATTTTTTCTTATTGGAATATACCAAACTAATTTATCAAAAAATTTATCACATGCCTTTGAAGAAATAAAACTATAGATCGTTTTTTTATCTCTAATAGCATTAATTGGATACTTTTTATCTTTAATTTCTAATTCATATTCAGGTATTGTATAAAAATGGTATAGTTTTGAAAGTATAGAAAAAATACTTTGATCATGCCTATGTTCAGAAAACATTTCAAAATTTTGAATTTTAGATGGAGTATTATCAACTAAAGAAAAATCGTCATAATAAACTTGAAGCCATTTTTTCACAAATTCAATATTAACATCATTTCTTAGTAAAAAAAATGATGTTGCTGCTATTTGATGACTATCTGTAATATCAGAATTATTTAATACATTAAAATAATTAAATAAATCTGATTTAGTCCATACTTTTTCAACATTACCTAACTCAAAACATAAATTTAAATTTTCTATAACAATATCCAAATACTCATAAAATCTATCAATACCTTCTTTATTTAAATGACATCCCATATCTATATAAAATAAAATATCATCATCATTCATTGACTCTAAAGTTTTAAGTACAATAAAAGGCTTCCAACACCAATATCCAAATCCTCTACTAGGAACTAATTTAGAACGTAATAATCTCTCAAATTTTTCATCATAAGGTAAATTATATTCATTATAAATAAAAATTTCATCAAATATATTAAAACTTTCTGCTTGTTTTTTAAATCGTAAAGCTGATGGATATAAATCCAAATTTCCAAATGAACATAAATAAATTTTTCTATCTTTATACATACACAACCTTTAAAAGCATAAAACAATTTATATTATTAAATACAGAATATATTTTATATTTGAACTAATAATAAATCAAATCAAAATATGATAAATGATTTTAGTTTATAAAATATTTACAATAAATTAAACCAAAAATTATTTTACCAAAATATATACAATCACAGATAAAATAGTTTTATATATTGGTTAAGTCAAAGTGAACCAAAAGTACATTTATGACTAACTAAAATATTACCTTACATTTTAATACGCTGTGTAAATATATAAGATTGTAGTGTTGACATTTTTAACAACATATCTAAATTATAACTTTTTACACTGCAAAAAGTATTGACAATACATTAATAAAAATATAGATATTGATGAAATAAAATTATTTAAATGTATTTTATATAATAAAAGGCTTACTAATAAATATATATTAGTAAGCCTTAATTATTTTAAATAATTATTAATTATTTCTAAAGAATAAAGCAGCACAACCTAAAACACCGGCATCATTACCTAAAGAAGCAGGTTTTATTTCAACATTATTAACCATCATTCTAAGTCCGTAATTTCTTACACCTCTATTAATATGCTCTATCATCATATCAAAGTCCTTACAAAGACCTCCGCCTATAAGAACCAAATCCAAATCAAGCATATTTAAAGCCTGTGCTATAGACATACCTAAATAATAAGAACATTCTGCAATAGTTTCTTTTGCAAGAGCATCGCCTTTTTTAGCTGCATCGAATAAAGCTTTAGCCTTACCTTTATCTAATTCTTCATAAGTTAAAGTAGTAGGAATTACACCTTTATGAATTTTCTGCTTAGCCATAGCAATAAAACCAGTAGCAGAAGCATAACGTTCTATACAACCGCTAGAACCGCAGTTACATTTATCACCATCAGGAACTACAAATACATGTCCGATTTCTCCGGCACCGCCTAAAGAACCAGTAAATAATTGTCCGTTAAGTACAAATCCGCCTCCAACACCTGTTCCAAGTGTAACAAACATTACAGATTGATATGCTTTTTCTTTACCGCTTCCATATTTTGCTTCGCCTAAAGCAGCCATACTAGCATCATTAGCAGTTTTTGTTGGCAAATTAAATTGATCGCCTATATCAGAAAATTTTAATCCCTTAAGACCTGGTATATTTTCAGCTCCTCCCATATGAAGAGTTTCTCTATTCATAACTCCAGGACAATCTATACCTAAACCTATAGCTTTATAATCATTAGGAATATTACTTTTTAATTTTTCCACAAAATCAGCAATAACTTTTTTATGTTCATCTGTAGTATGTTTAGGATCAACATCAAAATTATCCTTATATAAAATATTACCATTTTCTTCTATAACAGCACCTTTCATAGAAGTGCCGCCTATATCTATAGCTATAACTACATCTTTCATTTTTATACTCCTAATTATATTTATTATACTATTTTAGTACAATAATACAAATTGTCAAGAATAAATTAATTAATAATAATAATTATCTTTGAATACGTCCTGAAGCATCACCATTATACACAGTCATAACTTCATCAACAGTTACAACATTAAAATCACCTTCTATAGAATGTTTTAAACAGCTTGAAGCAGTTGCAAATTCTAGTGCTTCTCTGTCATCTTTGCCATTCAAAAAAGAATAAATTAGTCCAGCAGCAAAACTATCTCCTCCGCCTACTCTATCAACTATTTTTATCAAATATTCTTTTGAGAAATAATATTCACTTCCATTATAAAGCATACAAGACCATAAATTTTCGCTTGCAGAAATTGAACCTCTTAAAGTAATGCCTACTTTTTTTACTTTAAATCTATCAACTATTTCTTTAGCAACATCTTTATAACCTTCATGAGATAATTTTCCTTCTATAATATTAGTGTCTTTTGCTTTAATACCAAATACTTTTTCAGCATCTTCTTCATTAGCAACACATATATCAACATAAGGCATTAACTTACTCATAGTTTCATTAGCCTCTTTTGAAGTCCATAATTTCTTTCTAAAATTTAAATCAAAACTAATAGTTAAATTTTTTTCTTTAGCCTTCTTACAAGCTTCTATACAAACTTCAGCAACATTTTTTCCAAGTGCCGGAGTTATTCCTGTAAGATGAAACCATTTAGCACCATCAAAAATTTTATCCCAATCAAAATCTTCTTTACTGCATTGAGATATTGAAGAATTGGCTCTGTCGTATATTACTTTAGAACCTCTTTGACTTGCACCTTTTTCAAGGAAATATATACCTATTCTATCCCCGCCTAAAACTATATTAGATACATCTACACCATAACGTCTTAATTCATTAATGCAGGCTTGACCTATATCATTTTTAGGAAGTTTAGTAACAAAAGAAGTATCAACACCAAAATTTGATAATGCAAAAGAAACATTAGCTTCTCCGCCGCCGAATCTTGCATCAAAAGAATCTGTTTGTACAAATCTTAAATTTGAAGGAGGTGAAAGCCTTAACATTATTTCACCGAATGTAATAACTGAAGCCATAAAAAATCCTTTATCTTTCTTTAAAAGAATATTATTAACATAACTTTATTAACATAATAATATATTATGTTAATAATTATTGCAATTATATTTAGCACAATTAAATAAAAATTAAAAATAAAAAACAGTATTTATAAAGTATTTTTTAGTATAAGAATAAGAACAAAAAAAGAGGAAGCTATATACTTCCTCTAAAAAAATTAATAATAAAAATTTATGATAATGATATTTTCTTATTTTCTTCAACTGATTCTAAAACTATACAATTTGCCCCAATAATAGCATTTTCACCTATTGTGGTATTGCCTCCAAATATTGAAGCATTAGCATATATTGTAACATAATCGCAAACTGTAGGATGTCTTTTCTGCCCCTCTAGGCTTCTTCCATTAGTTAAAGATAAAGCCCCTAAAGTAACACCTTGATATATTTTTACATGATGACCAATAATAGTAGTTTCACCTATAACTATTCCTGTACCATGATCTATAAAGAAATAATCTCCTATAGTTGCCCCTGGGTGAATATCTATACCTGTTTTTGAATGTGCAAACTCTGATATAGTTCTTGCTATTAAATATTCTTTTTGATTATAAAATATATGTGCTATTCTATAATGAAAAATAGCTCTAAATCCCGGATATGTTAACACTATTTCATCATAAGACTTAGAAGCAGGATCTGATTGATAAAAGAACTCTAAATCCTTTTCAAGACTTAATGTAATATCATCAAGCTGTTCAACAAAATCCAATAAAGCAGAATCATCGCTAACTATTTTCATATAAAGTTTAGCTATGCTTTTTTTTACAATATCCCTATTTTGAGTCTCTCTAAAAAAATTTGGAAATGCATAATCTCTAATAAGTTTTACAATTTCCCTAATATCTTTTTGATTTGGTAATTCACTAAAAGTTTTCAATTTCATAAATTAAGTCCTTAACTCCAAGAGTATCTCTCACCTGTATCTGGTAAAACACAAAGCATTTTTATCTTATTTTTTGAATCATTATCCAATTGTTTTGAATAATCTATTGCAGCATAAACACTAGCTCCTGAAGATATACCTACATATAAACCTTCATTGAAACATAATTCTCTAGCGGTATTTATAGCATTATCATTGGATACATCTACAATTTTTTCTACAACTTTTAAATCTAAAATTTCTGGTACAAAATTAGCACCTAAACCTTGTATTTTATGAGGTCCTGATCTTCCTTTAGTCAAAAGAGGTGAAGCTTCTGGTTCTACACCAATAACTTTAGTATTCCTCTTATTATCCATAACATACTGTCCAATACCTGTTATTGTTCCGCCAGTACCAATACCTGCAAATATATAAGCAAGATCTGGAATATCTCTAAATATCTCTGGAGCAGTAGTTAAATAATGTGCCATAACATTTGATTCATTAACAAATTGACCCGGTATTACAGAATTAGGTATTTTTTTATTTAATTGATTCGCTCTTTCAACTGCCACATCCATTCCGCCGTCTACTAATTCCAATTTTGCTCCATAATCTTTTATTAATTTTCTTCTTTCTTCAGACATAGAAGAAGGCATAACTATTATAACATTAAGTTTTAAATATCTTCCAATAGCGGCCATAGCAATACCTGTATTACCAGATGTAGGCTCTATTATAGTATAACCTTCTTTTAATTTTCCGTCTTTAAATAAATCTAATATAATCTGTTTTACAGCCCTATCTTTTATAGAACCTGCAGGATTATTTCTTTCAAGTTTTCCATATAATTCTATATTACTATTTAAACCAAATTTAGATTCCATATTTTTTAATCTAACAATTGGAGTATTTCCTATCAAATCTAATATACTATTACATAACATATATAAATCTCCTAAAAAAATATTGCATCAATATATATTAATATTTTAATAAAAACAATATATAAAAGTTAAAGTTTACTTATATCAACTTCTTCTTTGCTTTTTACCTTTTTATATTTTATCCATCTTCTATTTGCTATATAATGCATAAATTGTATAAGTCTGATAAGAGCATCTTTAAAACTATCGTCTGTTTTTGCCTTTTGAAGTCTTGCTATTTCAAATATGCATCTATCTCCATCTATACTAAGCCAAGCAGAAGTTGAAAGTTCATCAAATTCTATATCTTTATTAATTTTCTTTTTCAAAAGCCAAGCTGAAATTTTTGTTATAGGGTTATTAGTTTCAAGTATAAGCAATACTCTGCCTTTTTCATTTATTTTCCAATTAGTGTGAATTATTTCCGGAACATAAAGTACAAAATTATGTTCATCTTTTTCTTTTAAAAAGTTATCCAGTATGTTATCATTTTTTTTACCCATATAATTTTCTCTCTAAAATAATATAGATATATTATACCAAAAAATAAAAAAATTACTATTAACAATATTACAAATATATATTATATATTAATTTTTTTAAGCTATAAATATTTATTATATGAAAATTGATACTGATTTATATAAAAGATAGTTAATTTTGAAAACTTAATTTTTTAGAATATACTGAAACTTTTTAAGTTTGTCATTTTTTAGTCAACTTTTTCCCGCCGCATACGCTCTGCGGACTTCGTCAAAGTTGCTATATCCTCGACAGGCTCGGATACGCTTCGCGAAAGTGCAAGTATAAAATTAGTAGTAAATCATACTAAAATTGTTTTACATGTAAGATAGGCTATTAATTTAAGCTAAAATATAGTCCTTTTGCTTCTTTGGGTCACCAAAAGAAGTGGGGGTGTGGGGGCTAGTCCCCACAAATAATAAAAATAATAAAATAATTTTTTGACAAAGTATAGTTGTTTAGGTATATATAAAAAAATCATAATGCAATACTAGCGAAAGTAAAGCATTATGATCTTTTATAAAATTTATAAATACTATAAATTATTTTTTGTCTTTAGTAGTTGTATATTTGTATACCCAAGCACAGAATAAAGCAAATATAATGAAAGTTATTAAATTGCTTTGAGGTACAATTTTAGAACCAAAGTTAATAGCTATATTTAAAGCAGCCATTATACCTATAAATATACCAACTATAGCATCACCAGCAACTAAACCAGAAGCAAGTAATATACCTTTTTCTGTAGCTTCGCTTTTTTCTTCCTCATTGTCTTTGAATTTCATTTCAACAAGTTTTCTAACAATACCGCCTATAAATATTGCAGTACTTAGAGTAATAGGCAAATATAGACCTAAAGCAACAGCAAGTATAGGAAGTTTAGCTATAGCACAGAATACAGCAACAGCAGCACCTATTATAACTAAAGTCCAAGGAAGCTGAGCAGTCATTATACCTTCAACTATAAGTTTCATTAAAGTAGCTTGCGGAGCTGGAACAGCATCAGAACCTATACCATAAGCTTTTTGCATAAGTATAACTGTAGCACCTGCACCTACAGAAGCGATGCCTAATGCTATAAACATACCTAATTGTATTTTCTTAGGAGTTCCGCCTATTATGTATGTAGCTTTTAATGATTGAGCAACACCACCAGCAACTGCAGTAGATACACAAACTATACCGCAAACTAAAAGCGACATTCTTATTCCTTCATCACCAACATTTCCAGTCAATTTAAATACTGTAGCAACAATTAAAAGTGTAGCTATAGTCATACCAGAAACAGGGTTGTTACTTGCACCAATTACACCAACCATTCTAGCTGATACAACAGCAAAGAAGAAACAGAATATTACAGCTAATATACCGCCTATTATTCCGCCGCCAATGCTTGGTATAAGCCAAGTAGCTAAGAAGCCAAATATAGCAGCAGCAATAAGCCATATAATAGGTGCATCTTGATTTATTCTATCTGTATTTTTAGCAGCATTATGATCTCCGCCAGCCATACCTGATAAAGATTTTTGGAAAGAACTGATAATTGTAGGCATAGATTTAGCTAAAGAAATAAATCCACCCATAGCAACAGCACCAGCACCAATATATCTTATGTAGCTTCCCCAAACCTCTTGAGCAGACATTTCAGCAATAGGAACTGATGAAGGGAAAACTGCTACTGGTATAAAATTACCAAAGTATTTAATTAATGGAATAAGTCCAAGCCAAGCAACTATACCGCCTGCAAACATAAGAGATGAAGTTTCAAGACCGATAATAAAACCTACACCCAATAAAGAAGCTAATGTATCTATACCAAGCATAGTTTTTTCATAAGGCTTAATTATATAAGTAGCACTTTCTTTCCAGAAACCGAATCCGCCTGAAAATAATTTGTATAACATTCCTGTTGCTATACCAGTTATCATATATTTAAAACCTTTACCGCCTTCACTACCTATAACCAATACTTCTGATTGAGCCATAGCTTCAGGATAAATCAAAGAACCATGTTCTTCTACTATTAAATATTTTCTAACAGGTGTAATAAAATAACAACCCATAAAACCGCCAACTATTGTAACAATAATAACGGTTAACATAGAAAGCCCCATTCCAAATAAAAGCAAAGCAGGAAGTATAAATATAATACCGCCGGCAATAGATTCACCAACAGCAGCTAAAGCAGCAGTGAAATTCGCTTCAAGAATATTATTTCTTTTAAAGAAAGCTTTGAATAAACCTGTAGCAAGTATAGCTCCTGGTATACCAGCTGATATTGTTAATCCTACTTTTAATCCTAAATATGTATTAGCAGCAGCAAAAAGTATAGCAAATAAAATACCTAATATTATTGAATAACCTGTCATTTCCGGCATAACAACAGTTGATGGAATAAAAGGAACATAATCCTCTCCTTTTATCCCGCCATAAGCATCTTTAGATAACTTTCTAGCCTCTTTGTTTAAATCTGACATAATATTTCCTTAAAATTATTTTATAGTATTTTTCATAAATAACCAAAGTGTTTTTAATATATTGTCAAACACTAATTTTTCACATAATTAATTATTTTATATTGATAACTAGCTCTTTCAAAACTTTCCACATTCTATCTACTGAAGCTATGCTTAAATGTTCTTTTGGAGTATGAACGTCCCAAATATCTGGTCCCATACTAATCATATCAACATCTGGTAAAGGTTTCTTTAATATTCCGCATTCCAAACCAGCATGTATAGCTTCTATTTTAGCATCTTTTCCAGTTATTTTTTTGTAAGCATTAAGAGCTATATCTTTTACTTTTGAATTAGCATCATATTCCCAAGCTGGATATTCGCTTGATCTTTTGCAATTAGCATTTGTTCTTGCTGCAGCAATTTCTACTCTTGAAGCTATTTCATTTGAAGAACTTGAAACAGAACTACGTATAGATATAGTGAAAGTTAATTTATTATTTTCTTCTTTCAAAATTCCATTATTAGCACTTGTTTGAACTAATCCTTCTATATCTCTGCTCATATAAAGTACTCCGTCAGGAGAAAGCATAATAAAGTCTATAACATTATTACTTACTTCTTTAGTATAGCATTCTTTAACAGCATCAGCTTTTGAAACAGCTATTTTCATATCAGGATCTTCAACTCTGTATTCAGCTTTGATATTGTTAGCAATTGTTTCTATAGCAGTTTTTACTTTATCAATATCTTTAGCAACTATTACAGCATCAGAATTTTTAGCAATAGCATTATGTTTAGCACCGCCTTCTATACAAGCAATATTGATATCATTTTTTACTGCATATAAAACTCTTCCCAATACTTTAATAGCATTAGCTCTTTGATTATTAATTTCTATACCAGAGTGTCCGCCTTTAAGTCCTGAAACTTCAATTTTTAATGCTTCATTACTGTTAGCTTCTTTTTTGATATCAAAATCAACTAAAGTATTAAGTCCGCCTGCACAGCTTACTAAAAATACTCCTTCAACTTCTCCATCTATATTAATAAGAGTTTTACCGTCTAAATGTTCGCCAGTAATAGCAGAAGCACCGTCCATACCTGTTTCTTCAGCAGTTGTAACTAATATTTCTAATGCTGGATGAGGTATATCTTTAGAATCAAGTAATGCAAGTCCCATAGCAACAGCAATTCCATCATCACCGCCTAAAGTAGTATCATTGGCTCTTAAAATATCACCTTCAACTATTAATTCTATAGGATCTTTTCTGAAATCATGTTTTGATTCTTTTGTTTTTTCACAAACCATATCCATGTGTCCCTGTATTATAACAGGCTTAACATTTTCATATCCGCTTGTAGCTTTCTTTTTGATAATTACATTGTTTTCTTTGTCTTGATAAACTTCTAAATTTCTGCCTTTAGCAAATTTAACTAAAAAATCACTAATTTCTTTTTCATGTCCAGATTCTCTAGGTATTTTGCTCATTTCACTAAACCATCTAAAAACTTCTTTAGAATCAAGATTATCAAAATTACTTAAATCCATACAAAAACTCCTTAAAAATATTTATAAAATAATACATTATATAAAAAACTAAAACAATGAACATTATTCATCATTTTAGTTTTAATACATATATAAATTATTTTTCATTATTCTCTAAATAAGCATAGAAAAATTTATGCTTACCCAAAGTATCAAATTGTACATCTTTCAAATTAGGGTTAACAAGTACTGGCAAAGTATAAAAGTAAATAGGTATAATAGGCATTTCTGACATAAATAAATCTTCTGCCTTATGAAGTATAGGCATTCTAATATTATTATCGCCTGTAGAAGAAGCCTCTGCAAGTAATGCATCATATTTAGGATTATTATAACCTTCTACATTTTGAGCACTATGACTTAAGAACATACCTAAAAATGTCATAGGATCATTGTAATCGCCTACCCATGCATTTCTAGCAACAACATAAGATTTATCTAAACGTGTTTGCTGAAATACTGCCCATTCTTCACTAGATATAGTACTGTCTATTCCTAAATTATTTTTCCACATCTGCTGAACTGCCTCAAATATAGAAGTATGTTCACCCGGATTTGTTTTAAAATCTAATACAGGAAAACCTTGTCCTTCTGGATAACCTGCTTCTGCCAATAATTTTTTAGCTTCTTCTATATTTTTTGTATAGTCTTCTGGTTTTACACTATAATAATCACCGCCATTTGTTCTAAAACTTCCAGTAACATCTGATATTAAACCAGGAACTAAAGCTGCAGCTGGAATTTGTCCTCCTCTTGTAACCTGCTCTACTATATAATTTCTATCTATAGCTAAGGCTAATGCTTTACGAACTCTTACATCTTTTAATATTTCATTAGTATTGTTCAAACTATAATAATAAACTGATAAATAAGGCTTTATTTGTAAAAATCCTTCTTCTTTTAATGCATCCATATCTTGAGTAGGAACTCTGTCTGAAAAATATATAGAACCTTCTTTAATACCAGCTACTACTGCTGTAGGATTATCCATTAATACAAATATTAATTTTTTAGGAACTATAGCAGATACATTCCAATAATTAGTATTAACTTCCATAACTATTCTATCATCAATAGATCTCTCTGTCATTTTGAAAGGGCCATTACCTATATAAGTTTCAGGATTCATAGTCCAAGTATCAGGATTAGCTGATATAATATCTTCTCTTAAAGGAAAATATACAGGATATGCCATAAGCTGATCAAAATATGGAATAGGTGCCTCTAAAGTTACTTCTAATGTATTATCATCTATCGCCTTTACACCTAAAGAATCAACTGGCATCTCACCAGCTGTTATTTTCTTAGCATTTTTTAAAGGTTCCATTTGATAACTATAATTAGCTGCTGTTTTTGGATCAACTGCCCTTCTCCAGCTATAAACAAAATCATTAGCTGTTACTGGCTTACCGTCTGACCATTTAGCATTGCTTCTAATATGAAACACATATTTGCTTCCATTCTCACTTATATCCCAACTTTCAGCAACACCGCCAACTATTTTTCCCTCTTTATCTTTTGTGGCAAGTCCTTCAAATGCATGTATAATATACATACTTCCGTCTATTGCCGAATTTAATGTAGGGTCTATGGTTTGAGGTTCTGGGCCTACATTAAGTCTTAAAACACCTTCTTCATATTTTGCTGATCCTCCACATGAGATAACAAAAATATAAACAAATATACAAAATAATATTTTTATAGATTTCATCATAAATAATTCCCCAACAATATTAATTGTTCTATTCTATCACAATATATATCTATAGTCAATAATAGTTTTGTATATATTTTACTTATTTTACAAAAAGTAGAAAATGTATAACAAATTTAAAACAATCGAATAAATGTACAATAAAAATCCCTTGACAAATATAAAAAAGAAAATTAGAATAACTAATTAAATTCGAATAACAATAAAAGATATTTTTTGGAGGATAAATGAAAGTAATAGATATAGAGAAAAAACCTGAAAATGAGAAAATATTCTTCGGAGATTTTGGTCATTACCTTAGAATAGATAATGTTTCTCATGAAGTTGCAAGAAAACTAAAAGAAGCTAGTGAGGGAAACACTTGGTTTTCAAAAGAGGTTGATTATAAATCTGATAAAACTAGATTTTCTACACTTCCAGAAGATGCACAAAGAGCTTTCAAACTTAATATAGCATATCAAACATTAATGGACAGCGGAGTTACTAGCGGTTTTTCTTCAATATTAAACAGAATAGTAACAAGTTCAATATGGTCTATACTATATGCAAGAATAGCAATAGAAGAAAATATACATGCTGAAAGCTATTCCTATGGGCTTTCTGAGGTTTTCGGACATGAAGCAACTGATACATTGGATTTAGTTTATAATG
Source organism: Brachyspira pulli (assembly GCF_036997785.1). NCBI lineage: Bacteria > Pseudomonadati > Spirochaetota > Spirochaetia > Brachyspirales > Brachyspiraceae > Brachyspira > Brachyspira pulli. The sequence continues at coordinate 32,272 of NZ_JAWLQI010000001.1, read as the reverse complement.
ATGAATTTGTAAAGCATAGAATGGAAAAAGAGGTTGAATTATTTGGAAATGTTGATGATTTATGTAATCTTGAAAATTCAAATGCTTCATTAGATGAAAAAAAACAAGCTGTACTAAGATTATTAGTAGGTATATATTTACTTGAAAGTGTAAAGTTCCCATTTTCTTTTCTTGTTACTTTCACAATCAATAATAGTTATGATAATGCAATAGCTGGTTTCACAAAAACTATTAAATTAATTGCACATGATGAATTAAATACTCATGTTCCTACTGGTAAAAATGTAATGAATATACTTAGAAAAGAAACAGATCAGGGATTTACTCATTTATTTAAAAGCGGCTGGTTTAATGATATGGCTAAAGCAATGACAGAATTTACTGTTAATGAAGAAATTAAATGGGCTAAATATCTTTTTGATGGTTATGAAGTTTCTGGAATCAATTCTTCAGTAAGCGAACATTTCATTAAATATTGGGCTGGCGTAAGACTAAGAGATTTAGGAGTAGAAACTGAATATCTATCCGAAAAAAAATCCGATATAATAGATTGGTTTAACAGCTATAGAGATATAAATAAACAAAATGCAGCTTTACAGGAAACTACTAATACATCATACCAAAAAGGTGCATTAAAAAACGATTTATAATTATTTATAGTTATTATTTATTAAACAAAATAGAATCGATGGGTAAAAAATATGATAGAACTTACAAAAGATAAAAAACACATAATCATAAAAAGAGATGGAAGGGAAGAACCATTTAATGAAGAAAAACTAAGGAAAGTTGTAAATTGGGCTACTGAGGGAAAAGAAGTTTTTGCTAATAATCTTTTGGAAAGTCTGAATATAAAAATAAATGATAAAATGAAAATAGAAGTATTATATGATGAACTCATAAATACTGCTGTTAATATGATAAGCCCATTATATCCTGTATATGATACAATAGCAGAAAAGCTTTATCTAATGAAAATATATAAGGAAACTTGCGGACTTAAAAAAATAGGTTCTTATCCTCATATAAAAAATTTCTTGAAAAAAGGAATTAAATATAAAATTTATGATAAAGATATAATAAACTTATTCTCTGATAAAGAATTGGATAAAATCAATGCAATGATAGATCCTAATAGAGATTTACTTTTTACATATAAGGGATTAGCTATTTTCTATAAAAAATACTGTAAGAATATAGGAAATAAAAAACTTGAATTGCCTCAAGTAACTTATATGGTAGCTGCTATGTTTTCATTTTATAATGACTATTATAAAGGCGAAAATAAAGATAAATTAGAAATAAGTAAGGCAGAAAGATTAAAATATATAAAAAGAACTTATGATATGCTTTCAAGGCATGAAATTACATTTGCTACACCTAGAATAGCAAACAGTATGACAATAAAAGCACAGTTAGCTAGCTGTATATTAAATACGCCTGATGATGATACTTGGAGTCTAAATCAAACTGATGGAAATATGGCTCTATATTCAAAATTTTCAGGCGGTATAGCTTATGATGCTTCATATATAAGAGCTGCTGGTTCAAGTATACAAACTAATAGAGGACGTTCTGACGGACCTGTACCATTTATAAAAAGAGTGGAACAAACTATATCATCTTTCAATCAAGGCGGAGTACGTAAAGGTGCTTGTGTTGTAACATTCCCTTGGTGGCATTTAGATGTATTAGATTTAATTATGCTTAAAGATGCAGGCGGTACAGAAGATACAAGAGCTAGAAAATTAGTTTATTCTATTAGGATAAGCAATATATTTAGAGAACGTGTCAATAAAGATGAATATGTAACTCTTTTCGACCCAAAAGAAACTCCCCTCTTAAATGAAGAATACGGCGAAAAATTTGATGTAGCTTATATGTATTATGAAAGTAAATCTTCTATAAGAAAAAAGAAAATAAAAGCAAAAGATTTATTATTCCAAATTTTGAAAGTAAGACAGGAAACAGGAAATTTATATCTTACTTTTGTGGACAATATCAATGAACAAAATATGGTTAATAAATTTGTAGGTGCTTCTAATCTATGTCAGGAAATAGTTATACCTTCTTATCCGTCAAAACTTATTGATGAAAAATATGTTATCAATGAAGATGGAGAATATGAAATCATTCAAAGAAAAAAAAGCGGTGAAATAGGTATATGTAATCTAGTTTCTGTAAATCTTATGTCTTGGGTTACATTCAATGAGGAGAAAAAACAGTCATTCTGTTATACTCTTTTAAGAGGATGCGACAACATAATAGACACACAATTCTATCCTGTAAAAGAAGGTGAAATAGCAAATAAGAAAAATAGACCTATTGGTATAGGTGTTATTAACTATGCTAATTTACTTGCTTCAAATAAATTAAAATATACAGACAAAGAAGCTTTAGAATTTACTAATAAAGTTTTTGATGATTTATATTATCATATATACGAAGCATCAAATTTATTAGCTAAAGAAAGAGGCCCTTATAAAACATTCAATGAATCTAAATGGAAAGAAGGATTAACTCCATTCCATATATCATTATTAAATAACAATAAGAAAAATAATCTTGATGTTACAGTAGATAAAGAAAAATGGGATAAACTTGCTGAAAAAATAAAAGCTAATGGTGTTCGTTTTTCATTCCATGGTGCTATTGCCCCTACTGCTACATCTGGTAAAAGTGTATCTGCAACTGAAAGTATAGAACCTATAGTAGATTTATTCTTTATAGAAGAAGGTATACAAACATTACCTAGCTTAGCACCTAATATAAAAAAGAATAGACAATATTATGAAAGATGCTGGAATATACCTGCAAGAACTATAATAGAACTTGCTGCTGTAAGACAAAGATATATAGACCAAGCACAATCATTAAATTTATATTATGTAAAGCCTGATTCTGCAAAAGAGCTTTGGGACGATATACAATATGCTATGGATTTAGGTTTAAAAACTCTTTATTATATGAAAACTCCTAAGTCTAATTTTGAGTTAGATGAAGTTTGTGAATCTTGTACATAATAAAAATCAATATAAATATACCCTATTAGGCATTATAACTTTTGTTATAGTGCCTATTTATTTTTTAAAAATTTTTCATAACCTATTGCTATTTTTTATAATATAATATAGAATCCTTGTTTATATAAAAAATATTGATTTGCTTTCTTGTTGTTTTTGTTAAAAAATAATTTTTTTAAATATTATAAAGCTATTCATAAAAATTGTGAGCCTCTAGTAAATTTATTTAACAGAGCTTTAGAGCAAACAATTTTTATTAGCAATAAATATAATATTTTATTCTGCTGAAAAAAATTCTCATAAAAGTAAATTTTTTTATATGTAATTTTAGACCTAATTAAGGATTTAATTAATATGTTATTAACATAATTCAGTTAACATATTTTAATATTATGTTAACTTTTACTAAATTATTATGATTTCTTTCATATATATAGCTAGGTATAGTTTCTTTAAAAAGTTCAAAATTTAAAATTAAATTTCAAATTTCGTATTGACATATTTATTTTTATAGTATATAAGGTTCGCGTTAGATTTAACAAACACAAAAAAATTATATGGGAGCGAATCAATATTATGAAAAAGATTTTGATTTTCTTAACTCTTGTAAGTCTATTCGGACTTATCTCTTGCGGCGGCGGTGCTTCAAGCCCTACTGACATTGTGATAACAGGCTCTTCTTCTGTTTCACCTTTAATGTTCAAATTAGCTGAAAAATTTGAAGAAGTAAATTCTAATTACACTGTAACAGTAGAAACTTCTGATTCAACTATTGGAGTTCAAGACACTATAAACGGCAACAACAATATAGGCATGGCTTCAAGAAATTTGAAAGAAGATGAATTACCTAATTTAGACACTTATTTATTATGCCAAGACGGTATAGTAATTATAGCTAATAAAGATTCTGAAATTAATCAAATTAGCGAAGAAGAATTATATGATCTTTATATCAATAATAAAGCAATAGGAAATATCAGTAAATCAATCTCAAGAGAAGATGGTTCTGGTACTAGAAGTGCTTTTACAGATTTAACTGCTATAGGAAAAGAATCTCCATTACCTGCAACAGTTGAAATATTAGATGGTACTGGAAAAGTAAAAACTTCTGTAAGCAGTGATGCTTCAAAAATAGGATATATCTCTTTGGGTTCTATTGATGATACTATCAAACCTTTAGCTTACAAAGCAAAAGGACAAAATGAATATGTTCCTGCATCAGTAGAAAATATAAAGAGCGATACATATAAACTTTATCGTCCTTTCTACATATTCACAAAAAAAGGTGCTGAATTAGATGAAGGTACTAAGGCTTTCTTAGATTTTATTAATAGTGAAGCTGGGAAAGCGGTTATAAATGAAAACGGGTATGTAGCTAATTGATAAAATAATGAAGGTCGGTATACAAATTAGTTTTTGTATATCGACTTTTTTATTTCAATGTCATAAAAATAATTTAATTTAGGATATGTATTTTGGATAACAATATTAATAAACATATACGTAATGAAATACTAGATAATGTTATGAGATATGTATTTTTTATATGTTCTATATTTTCTGTTATAGTTGTATTTTCAATATGTATTTTTATATTTATCTATAGTATTCCAGTATTTAAAGAAGTTGGATTTTTCAAATTCGTTTTTGGTATGAATTGGTCTCCATCATCAAAAGATTTTGGAATATTACCAATGATAGTTGGTTCTATATATGTAACAATTCTTGCCACATTATTAGGCGGAGGATTTGGTTTTTTCACTGCAGTTTATATATCAATGTTCTGCCCAAAAAAATTAAAGATAGTATTATCACAAGTTATAGACTTACTTGCTGGAATACCTTCAATAGTTTACGGTTTTTTTGGTATGGTAGTATTAGTACCTTTTTTAAAAAACATTTCTCCAAATGATGTTGGTGAAGGAGTATTAGCAAGCTCTATTATACTTGCAATAATGATACTTCCTACTATAACATCAATCACAAAATATAATTTAGAAGCTGTGTATAAATATTATTATGATGGGGCAATAGCTTTAGGAAATACTCATTCACAGGCTATTTTTGGAGTTATTGTTAAAGCTGCAAAATCAGGCATATTTTCTGCTATAGTACTTGGTATGGGAAGGGCTATTGGTGAAACTATGGCGGTTATGATGGTTGCTGGAAATGCACCTTTTGTACCTAAAGATTTATTCTCATATTTTAGAACTATGACTATTAATATAGCCTTAGAAATGGGATATGCAACAGGAATTCATAGATCTGCATTAATAGCTACAGCTTTTGTATTATTATTATTCATACTCATTATTAATATAGTACTTTCACTATTAAAAAGAAATAATTTATATTTTTCATTTTCTTTCTCTAGTCTTTTCGGCAAGAATAAAGAATTAAAAGCCAATGTAAATGACTTTTCTTTCAAAAATATAAAAATGAAAGTATCAACTATAAAAGCTGATGCATTAAAATATATTTCAGTATTTGCTGCTGCAGTATCAACATTGCTTCTAGTATTTATAGTATTATTTATCTTAATAAGGGGAATACCTCATATCAATTTCAATTTATTATTTGGAAAAAGTAATAACTCTCAAATGACATTATTGCCTGCAATAGTTTCAACAGGTATGATGCTTTTTATGTCGCTTATAATAGCAATACCTTTAGGAGTGTTTGCAGCTATTTACTTAACTGAATATTCAAAAGCTAAAAGTAAATTAATATCTGTAATTAGAATATTTACTGACAGTTTATCAGGCATTCCATCAATAGTATTTGGTCTTTTTGGTATGTTAGTATTCGCTAATCTATTTGGTATAGGAAGAAGTATATTAGCAGGTTCATTAACTTTAGTTTTAATAATACTGCCATCTATAATAAGACAAACAGAAGAAACATTATTATCAATACCTACAAGTTTGCGTGAAGGAAGTTTGGCTTTGGGAGCTTCAAAAGTAAGAACAATATTTAAAATTGTATTGCCTTGTGGTTTTTCTGGTATTATGACCTCTGTCATTTTAAGCATAGGAAGAATAGTAGGTGAAAGTGCTGCTTTGATATATACAGCCGGAGCAGTAAGATATATGCCTAAAGGTTATTTAAGTTCGGGAAGTTCATTTTCAGTTATGATGTGGATGTTCTCAAGTGAAGGCTTATATATTAATCAGACTTTTGCAACTGCCAGTATTTTGCTTATTATGGTTATACTTCTTAATGCTTCACTATTTATTGTTAATACGAAGTTAAAGAAAGATTATTAATAATATTATTGAAAGGATAAAAAATGGGTAATGATATAAATAATACAACAAACAATAATGTAAATTTTGACTTTAATACTGATACAGCTATAAAAGTAAAAGATTTAGATTTATATTATGAAAGTTTTCAAGCTTTAAAAAAAATTAATATTGATATAACTAAAAATAGTGTAACAGCTTTTATAGGGCCTTCAGGATGCGGAAAGTCTACCCTATTAAAAACATTTAACAGAATGAATGATTTAGTTCCAAACTGCAGAATAGAAGGCGACATTGAAATAGCTGGGGTTAATATATATAATAAAAATGTAAATGTATCATATTTAAGAAAGAATGTGGGAATGGTATTTCAAAAGTCTAACCTTTTTGCTATGAGTGTTTATGATAATATAGCTTATGGCCCTAGAACTTTTGGAATAAAAAAGAAATCTAAATTAGATGAGATAGTTGAATATAGTTTAACTAAAGCGGCTCTTTGGGACGATATAAAAGACAGACTTAATAAAAATGCTTTAGGTTTGTCTGGAGGTCAGCAGCAAAGATTATGCATAGCAAGAGCATTATCTGTTAATCCTAAAATACTTCTTATGGACGAACCTACAAGTGCATTAGATCCAATAAGTACAGGAAAAATAGAAGAATTAATAGATGAATTAAAAAATGAATACACTATAGTAATAGTTACTCATAATATGCAGCAAGCTATGAGAGTATCTGATAAAACTGCTTTCTTCTTGTTTGGTGAAATTGTAGAATACAGCAACACAGAAGAAATATTCTCAAAACCTAAAGATGAAAGAACAGAAAGATACATTACTGGAAGATTTGGTTGATTTATAATTTTTATTTTTTATATTAATTAAACGGAGAAAAAAATGAAAAAATTTGAAGAAGAATTAAATAAGTTAATAGATTATGTTGTTGAAGCTGGAGACATGATATTGAAAGCTTTAAGAAATTCTACAAAAGCTTTAACAAACGGAGATATAGAATTAGCTAATCAAGTTATAGAAAATGACAGAAACATAAACAGAATATCTTATAAAATAGAAAGTTCATCTTTAAAAATGTTATTATTGGAAAACCCAGTAGCAACAGATTTAAGAATAGTTTCTGCAACATTAAAAATAGCTACAGACTTAGAGAGAATAGGAGATCAATCAAAAGATATATGTGATCTGCTTAGATTTTTATTAGAAGGAAATATATATAAAAATAATATAGATACTATAATAGAAATGTCAAACATAATTGATTATATGGTAACTAATTGTCTAAAAGCATTTAAAGAAAAGAATGCTGAATTATCCCGCAATGTAATAGAAAGCGATGATAATGTAGATAAATTATTCTATAAGATGAGAGACTCTATGGTTGACTTAATAAAAAGCGGTGCTGAAAATGCTGATCAAGCAATATATTTGATGATGATAGCCAAATACTTTGAAAAGATGGGAGATCATGCTGAAAATATAGCAAAATGGGTTTATTACTACAGCACTGGAGAAAGATTCAAGTAATAATTTTTCACATAAAAATATAACCTGTCTAAAATATTTTAGGCAGGTTTTTTATTTATTAAAATGGTATTAAAAATAAATGTTTTCAAATTAAAGTATTAGAAATAATCTTATGTTATTTAATTATATTATTAACGCATTACATCAGAAGGCTTTAACCCTTCATTATTAGTGATATTTTTATCAGCACCTAATCTTAATAATAATTTATAAGCTTCTTTTTTATTATTAGCAGCAGCATAATAAAGTGCTGTCCAACCATCATCATCTTGTGCATCAATATCTACTTTTAAATTTCTAACCAAATATCTAATATTTTCTATATTATCATAAACCACAGCCATATGTAAAGGCGTTACATTATTCTTAGTTTTTGTATTAATCAATTTTCTATTTTTTGATACAATGTTTCTTAATATAGCACTATTTCCAAATGCAGAAGCATACAAAAATGTAGACCACCCTTCTTCATCTGTAGCATTAACATTAGCACCTTTATTTATAAGCAAGTTGCATATTTTACTATCCCCTTTGCTTTTAAATATAGCATAAAGAAGCGGAGTTGACTCCCCTATGTATACTGCATCTGTAGAGTCGTCTCCTAAATGAGTAAAATAGCCTTTCGGAAGTTTTGCTTCCAAATCAATGTTTTTATTAGCAAGAAGTACATTAAGAGAATTAATGCTTTTATTTTTTATAGCTAAATGTAAAGCACTTAAACCATAACCATCTTTGGCATTTATGTTAGCACCCCTATTTACAAGAGCTCTAATACTTTTATAATCATCTATTTCTATAGCTTTAAATAATTCTATATCAATATCTCTTAATTCATTAGTTTCTTCTTCTATTGTTGAAGTTAAAACAGTTTCAGGTAAAACATTATTATTATCTGTGATATTTGTATCAGCACCTAATTCTATAAGCAAATTATATGCCTCAATACTTTTAGAATGTGCTGCATGATAAAGAGGTGTCCAGCCATCAATATCTTGACCATTAATATCTATATTAGAATTTGTTGATAAGTACATTATAGCATTTAGATTATTACTTCCGCTAGCTATATGTAAAGGTGTTACATTAAATTCTGTTTTGCTGTCAAGTAAAGAACTATCTTTATCTATAAGCAATGATATTATATATAAATCTGAATATGCTGCTGCATACATGATACTATTCCAATTTTTAAAATCTTTCATTTTTAGATTAGCACCATTTTCTATTAAATACTCTGTTACATATCTTGAATTTTTATATATAGAATATAATAAAAGACTAGCACCTCCCAAATTATTTTCATAATCATCTGGTAATTTAGAATCTATATTAAAATTATCATTAGTACTTATAAATTCTTTCATATATTCTACATCATCATTATCTATTGCTTCATATATAGAATTATAATTTTTATTAATATTATTATTTGTTTCTAATAAATCAATTTCTTCTATTCTTTCGATTTCTTTTATAACTTCTTCTATAGTATCTTGAGCATAAATAGAAATACAAAATACAAACATTATTATAAAAATATTTCTCATAAAAAATAACTCTCAATTTCGTTATATAAAATATTACTGAGTAGATGCAGCACTATCTTGTAAATCAGTAATAGTACTGTTAAGATCATATTCTCTCTTAGGTAAACCAACGCTAGGAAAGTCAGTAAGAGTAAATTCAATCCAAAACTCTTTATTCCAATAAACACCTTTTACAGAACCTGATGATATATCAGAAGGTAAACTAGAAGGTCTTACCGCAAAAGTAGCTTGAATCTGCCAGCCATCTAATTCATGCCATACACTAGCCTCTATAGAATCTAATTTAAATAAACTTTCAGTCCTTTTTTGTGGACTTGAGAAATTAAAGGAATTAATAATATCCCAGAAAGGATTAACCCAAGTTTCATTTTCTCTTTCGGCATAAGATTTTATATATCTATATGCCTTTTTATTGGCACTTGTAGTACCTATTCTAAATTTCCACTGATTCAAAACTTGAAGTTCTATACCGAATGTAAATGCTGCTGTATTATATCTATAGTTAATAAAATCATGAGTGAAAGAAAAACCAAAATATAAATTAAAATCATTAATAATACCATCAAAAAATGGTTTTTTATTATTTTTAATTAAAATCCAATCTGTGATTTTTCCAAGCGGTATAGGGAAATGGAAATATGAATTAATACGATTAACCGTTAAATTTGTACCCAATAAGTTTCTTGATACATCATAAGATATATAAGACTGATTATATAAAAGTCTTGCTGAAGCCCCAACCTCTGTAGTAAGCATTTTATTTGTAGAAAACTCTACTTGATAAGTTCTAGTTTCAGAATTGTATGTAGGTATGAAATCATAACCTGTTCTTATGAATGATTCCAAATTTAAATTTAAATCTGGTAAAAAGAATAAACTATAACCAGTTCCGCCAACTGTCAATTTAGTAGTAAAATTATGATTATTAAACTCTCCTATTTGAGAACCTAAGGAATCTGTATCAATATATTTTTCTTTAAATCTATAACCTAAAGTATATGTAGTATCCCATCTAACAGTAGGTTCAAAAAACTGAGTGAAATTATAAGGTAAAATACTATAAGGCAAGAACATAGAAAAATTCATTCCAGTACCTAAACCCAAATAAGTATTATCTTTATCATAAATTAAATCCTCAGCTGTAGGATCTATACTATTTTGATAAGAATATTCTATATTAAAACTAGGAATAAATCTTATAAAATCATTAGTAAAAGTTCTGGATACTGATCCATATAAATTTAAATTATTTCTTTCAGCCAATTTATCATTAAGCTGATCATCTAACATAGGATTATTATAAAAAGCAATACCTTCAGAAGTTTTATAATTTATAGTATGATTATAACTAGCCCTCAAATCATAATTTATATTAAGTCCAGGAAAATAATAAGAAGTTTCATCTCCAAATACAGAACTGTAACTAGCTTCTACTGATGGTAAAATGAGCTTATTTGGTTTTGACATATAATAATCAAAATTTGTATTATTATCTACAGATATATTTCTAACGGCCTCCAAATCCCATTCAGCACCAACTCTTAAATTTACACCATAAATATTATTATTAAGATAAACTGAATTTTCAATATATCTTTCTGGATAAGAATCACCGATATCTTGTAAGTTACCTGTAATAGATGTAAAAAACGTTAATATATCAAACTGACCTCTTTGATTATAATAATCAGATCTGAAATATAAATCGCTATTTAAATTTAACTTACCTGTAATATAGCTATTAATATTCTGACTATTGTATAATTGAATTGTATGATCATATTGGAATTTATATCTAGGTACAAATTTTCCAGATTCTCCAGTACCAAAATAGTTAACATACCTCGTACCAAATCCTATACTTGATGTAATATAAGAATTAAGTAAATAATACTGTCTTCCCAAAGCAAACATAGCATCTAATGCTAAATCTTGATATTGACTTGTATATCTTATCTCATCACCTAGCAAAAAACCTAATTTTTGATATGCATCGAATCTTACTTTATGCTGAACACCATATAAATTAAATATCTTATAATTTTGTATATAAACACCTTCACGTAATGATTCACCAAATGAAGTTATTATACCAGTACCTATATTATTTTGAATAAACAGAGGGAAATAGAATACAGGCTGTCTTCCCACCCTATAAATACTATTGAATACCATGATATTTTTATCATTCCAAAGATAAACACGGCTAGTCAAAAAGTCATGTGCTACAGGTGTAAGACGAGAGAAACTAACACGGCTGTTTTCAGCGAAAAAATCTTGGTCATTAAATTTTATTACTTCACCTTCAACAGTAAATCCCATAAATTTTGTACCGCCGCCATATAAAATACCTTTTTTATCCTCTCTGTTCAGCATGAACCATTGGCCATTAAGAGTACTTTCTCCAGATTTTACAGTTAAATTTCCAGAAGCAAACACTTCACCTGTTTTTAAACTATAAACTACTCTATCAGCTACCAAGGTATTATTATACATCCTCATAGTAACATTACCATATAATGCTATGAGTTCTTCTTCAGCTTCTTTTATCTCATAACGTTCAACAAAGTCCGCTCCTATAAGTTCTACCTGAGCATTTCCTCTATTTATAGTAACCCTTGCTACTTCCCTTATTTGATCCTTATTATCTGTAACTTCAGGTTTTATATTAACTTGTCTTTCTATAATCCTAGCTCTTAAAGATGCTTCTGTATCATAAGGATAAATTTCTATATTATTAACCCTAGCATACTCTCTAAGAACATAAAATGGTGTAAAATTAACCAAATTAATAAAAGAAATAGGATTCTTTTTAGCATCGAATCTATTTATTTGCATTATTGCACTTTCGCCTATATTGTTTGTTGCAATAGTATTATTTACATTATTGGTATTAGTTTCTTGTGCGTATAAACAAACATTAAATATGAATGTAAATAATAGCAAAATTAAGATTCGCATTATATCCTCTAAAACTCAATTATAACTTTTTATCAAGAAAATTTAATTTTAAAGAAATTGCGTTTTCCTACTTTTAATATACCCTCTTTAGAAACAACAGTATTTATATCATTAATCTTTTCATTATCTAAAGTAACACTTCCTTGAGCAACAAGTCTTTTCAAATTTGATTTACTTTCTGATGACATACAAATAGATAAAATATTCAATATATTATCATCTTTATTTACTTTTACTTCTTCAAGCTCATCTGGAAGTCCTTTAGAACTGAATATTCTTTTAAACTCTTCTTCAGCATTCAAAGCTTCTTCTTCACCATGATATATTTTTACTATCTCTTTTGCTAATATACCTTTTATATTTCTAGGATTTTCACCATTTTCCATAGCTTTAACATAATTCTTTATATCTTCTATAGATATGTCTGTGAGAAGTTCCATATATTTAGCTATTAAATTATCAGGTATGCTCATAGCTTTACCATACATATCTTTAGGACTATCATATATACCAATATAATTACCTAAAGATTTACTCATCTTCTCAACACCGTCTAAACCTTCTAATAATGGAACTGTAACAACTGCCTGAGGAGATAAACCATACTCTTTCATCAAAGTTCTTCCAACAAGCAAATTAAATTTCTGGTCATTACCGCCAAGCTCAACGTCACATTCTAAAGCTACAGAATCATAACCTTGTGCTAATGGATATAAGAATTCCATCATACTTATAGGCTGACCATTTTTATATCTTTTAGCAAAATCATCTCTTTCTATCATTTGAGCTACTGTATATCTTGAAGTAAGTCCAAGTACATCAGCAAAACTCATTTTTTCAAGCCATTTTGAGTTAAACTCTACAATAGTTTTTTCAGGATCCAAAATTTTAAAAACCTGCTGTTTATAAGTTTCAGCATTTTTCAATACATCTTCTAAAGTTAATCTAGGTCTAGTCTTAGTTTTACCAGATGGATCTCCTATTCTTCCAGTAAAATCTCCAATTAAAAATACAACTTTATGTCCTAATAACTGAAAATGTCTCATTTTTCTCAAAAGTACTGTATGACCTAAATGTATATCAGGTGCAGTAGGGTCAAATCCAGCTTTTACTGTTAATTGCTTTCCGCTTTTTAATTTTTCTTTTATTTCTTCTAATCCTATAACTTCGCTTATTCCGCGAGTAATTAATTCGATAGATTCTTCTACAGTATATTGTTTATTGTCCATTTTAGTATCCCTTTATAATTGAAAATTAACTATAAATAATATTATTTCCTATAATATAGTTGTTAATAATAATGTAAATTTTAATTAAAGTCAAATATTTACCGTTTATTATGATAATTTCATATAAAAAAATAAATAATTATTTTATTATCATTTCTTTTGTAAAGCTATTTAAATTCTTATGCCCTTCTTTAGTAACAAGTATTAAATCTTCTATTCTTACACCTACTTTATTATTATAATAAATACCAGGCTCTATAGAAAATATCATACCTTCTTTAAGTAAAGCATTATGAGTAGCACTTACATCTCCATATTCATGAACATCCATTCCTATACAATGTCCTGTTCTATGAGTAAAATATTCACCATATCCATTTTCTGTTATATATGAACGTGCCTCATTATCTATATCTGAAAATTTTATACCTTCTTTTACTTTTTCAATAGCTTTTTCATTTGCAGTTTTTACTATATTATATATTTTTTTAGATTCTTCATCTGGTTCGCCAAAAAATATAGTTCTAGTCATATCAGAACAATATCCTTGATACATGCATCCCATATCTATAACTAAACAGCCATTATTACCTATTACTGTATCAGCTGTAGCATAATGAGGATTAGCAGCATTAGCTCCAAATGCTATAATAGGCTCGAATGAGAATGCTACATTATCAGCACCGTTTCTTTTATATATATTTTTAAGCTCTTCTAAAACTTCATTTTCTTTCATTCCTATTTGTACAAAATCTATTAATTCTTTCATACTTTTATCATTAATTTCTGAAGCTTTTATCATCTTTTTTATTTCTTCTTCGTCCTTTTGCATTCTTACATAATCAATACAAGGAGAAGCATTTATATAATCTTTAGCTACACCTAATTCCATCATCTCTAATAAGAAATTTGATGTCATCAATTTATCTATACCTATATTTTTATCTTTATGAACAAATTTAGATAACTTTTTTACAGCACTTTCTGTATCTGAATAGTATAAAATATCTATATCATTATTATGCAAAGGAAATAATTGATTATTAATCAAATGCACTTCATTATCTTGATTCACATAAAGTCCTAAAAACCTTTCTCCTGAATATATATTAATATTAGTAAGATAATATATTGACATTCTATCTGTTATTATAAACTGATAGATATTCTTTTCTTTCATAGCATTAATAACTCTGTTTAATCTGTTAATATTCATAAATATCATTCCTTTAATATAATTAATAACAATATGTGACTAGATTATATATTAAAAATATATTTTTTGTATAATAATTTTAAAATTAATTAGTATTTATTTTTTCTGGAATACTGAGTAAAGTTAAAGCAGTTAATGTTAATAATACACCTATAACAGAAAGCACAGTAGGTATTTCATGATAAAAGAATACACCAAAAATCATAGCTGCTATAGGTTCACCTGATGCTAATATAGAAGCCTTTCCAGCATCCATATAACCTAAAGCTATAGTAAAAAATGCATAAGGAAATACTGATGTACAAAGTGAATGAAAAAGCATAAAAACCAACATACCAGAACCATTTTCTACTACAACATTTGAAAGAGTCTTCCAGTCTGTAAAAGGTAATGTTATTATTGCTATACTTATCAAGGCATATAAAGTAACTGTCAATGTATTATAATTTCTTTTTATGGCAAGCTTAGAAAATATACTGTAAAGACCGTAGAAGAAAGCCCCCATAAAACCTATAAATATACCAAAATATGTCCAATGCATAGTTTCATTAGTTTCAAGTACACCGCTTGCAAAGAAACATCCAAGCAATGCTAATATCATACAAACAATTTTTTTTACTGTGATTTTCTCTTTGAAAAATATATTAGCAAATATCAAAACAAATATAGGGGATAAACTCAAAAGTACAGCAGATAAAGATAATGATAATTGTTTTACAGCCTCATTATAACAAATATTAAGCCCTAATATTCCAAGTATTCCAGCTGAAACAAATATCCATAAATCTTTTAATTTTATTTTGATTAAAGATTTATCATATAAAAATACACATATAAAAAATATTATGCTTGCTACGATAACTCTTGAAGAAACAACAGTAAAACTATTTATATTCAATTCCATAAGTCTTCTAATGAATATTCCGCCGCCGCCCCAAAATATACCAGATAATATAGGAAGAATAGGTATAAATTTCTTCATAATGAAATAAGACTCCATAAATAATAATTAAAAATTTAAGTAGTATTATATACTAAAATTTTTTAAGTTTGTCAATTTTTTCTTGTTGTTCTTTTTCCCGCCACAAAAAGAACCTATATCCTCGACAAGCTCGGATACGCTTCGCGAAAGTGCAAGGATAGAATTAGTACTAAATAATACTAATTTTGTTTTACATGTAATATAAACTATTAATTTAAGCACACCTAAAGGTGGACTTCGTCAAATATAGCCTTTTTGCTTCTTTGTGGCAACAAAAGAAGTGGGGTGCTGCGTAAGCACACAGCGTGGTGGGCAAAGCCCTGCGGATATTTAAAATTTAAAAAAATAATTTTTGACAAAATATACTTGTTTAGGTATCTATTAAAAACAATTTTTTTAATAGATAATTTTTAAATATTTTTTATATTGAACTGCTTTTTTATTAATTCCTGATATTCTAAAGATGTATAACTTAGAAGCTCAAAAAATAATTTACTTGGAAAAATAGAATATTCAATATATTTATGATAAGGACGAACCAATTTATAATATTTTTCATCTAATAGTTTTGAACGTCCTAATGTTAATAAAAATACTCCTACATATTCTCCAACTAATTTTTCTTTATAATCATAATCATCTTTGAAATCATTTACTTTTATTATAGTATCATCTAAATAATTAAATATTTCATCTTTATAGTTTTCTATACTTTTAGCTAGGCAATTCGCTATCGAAGATAAAAGAATACTATTATTTTCATTCAATATTTTTTTATCGTCTAAATTGCTGTATATATTCAAAGTATTTATTATTATTTCCCTATTAATAATATTTTTTATAGGAGCATATATTTCAAATAATAATTTCATGGAATCTATATTATTATTAATAACAATATCTGTAATAGCTTCTTCATCTTTTTTAATCAATAATTCTTCTATAATATACCATAAAGGTTTTGAATCGATTATTTTGCATAGAATTTTATTTTTTATATAATCATCATCTATAAGTCTTTTTGCAGATTCAATATTTAAAGGCATATTAATAGCTTCTAATTCATAACTTCCAAATAAATTAGGAGCATTATCAACAATTTTTCTTAATACTCTTTTTTGTATATCATTCAACTCTGGATTTATTAATTCTTCTTTTTTTTCTTTATGTGGAAAAACTCTTGTAACGGCTTCTATCAATATATCATTATAATTTTTTTCATTATTAACAACACCAGCAATAAATACATCACTTTTTGTTTTAATGCCTTCAGTGTTTAATAATGTTTCAATATCACTAGAATAAAGCCATGCATATTTTGCTATATTAGAAAAATTATCGTCCCATACCCAATCTACACCTGCACAATTATTTTCTGTTATATATAAAAGCAAATTAGAAATATCTTTATTAAAAATACCAGTATAAGCTAAACAAATTGCTGCTGAACCTCTTACCAAAAGAGATTCACTTTTGTTCATAATATTATAAACTTCTTCAATATGCTTATTAACTTTTAATTTTTTTATATCATTAATATCACTAATATTTGGATATTCTTTATAATAATCTTTATTAGAAATTTTATAATTATGCTGTGCTGCTATAAAACCTTGTACTAATAAAGTTGAAGCCTGACGAATGCATGCATCATTTTTATTTCCATTTTCTAATTTTAAACATTCATCATAAGAAAAATTCAATATTTCATCTAAAGAGTTTGGAATAAAACATAATAATCTCATAGCTTCAAGAGAATTGCTTTTATTATAATAATCAAGTATTTCATTTTTATATTTTTTGACAGTGCCATAATATTTAGTTTTATAAAAGAATGGTGTATTAATAAAATGCTTTTCACCCAATGCTATTCTTGCTAGAAATATACATGCCAATTCTGAAGCATTATTATTAAACTTTAATAAATCTGCCAAATAAGGAACAGCCATTTTTGAAGATTTATAAACACTTCCTTGATGGGTAGTTGCTGCATAAAGTCCATACACTCCGAAATTAACATCATTATCATCATCGCTAGTTAAAGCTTCTATATAATAAGGAGTCAAATCTGCTTTGCCGTAAGCATCATAAACATTTCCCCATTTCTCATCATAAAGCCCATTAGGAACATATCTATTTTTTCCAGTTAATGGAGGACGTTCTATTTTATCTGATTGAAATTTAGAATTTTCATCATTATTTATATAATAATTATCCCATTTTGGAAGAGATTCCATATTCATAATAATTTATGCTCCTTACAAAATTTAATTGCTGCTTCAAAATTTTTATTCGCTAATTCTAATACATAATCTTTAAATTCATTTAAACTGTCTTCATCTTCTAAAGCTAACTCATAAGATTTATTTATATCTTCAAATGCTTCATCATTTAACTTTTTAAAATTATCAATATTTTTTTGAGCAACTTCAAGTTTAATCTCTGCCCTATTAAAATATAAAAGCCAATACTCACTATCTAACTCAATAGCTTTATCACAATCTTTAATAGCTTCCTCGTCTTTATTTAACTTATATAAAATTAAAGCCCTATTTCCATAAGCCTCTACATAATACTCATCTATTTCTAATAATTGATTATAAAGATTCAAAGCCTTCTCATAATTTTCATTAATATCATAATATAATGCCTTATTAAAATAAGCACTTATATTATTATTATCAACTTCTATAGCTTTATCATAATCTTTTATAATATCTTCTTCATCATAATTTAGTTCAGCCTTTACATTTCCTCTATTGTTATAGGCATTGCTATACTTAGGATTTATTTCAATAGCTTTATCATAATCATCTAATGCACTTTTATAATCTTCTAAATTATCTTTTGCAAGCCCTCTATTATAGTAAAGTTCTGCATCATTTTTATTTAATCTTATAGCATAAGTAAAATCTTCAATAGCCTTTTCAAATTCTCCTAATACAGAATAACATAAACCTCTATTATTATAAACATCGCCAATGGTATTATCAAGTTTTATACTTTTAGTGTAATCTTTAATGGCTTTCTCATAATCACCCATATCATATTCAGTTAAACCCTTATTATAATATATATCTGCATTATTATTATCTAATTTCAAAGCAGTATTAAAATCTTTTAATGCAGCTTTATATTTACCTAACTTGTTTTTTGCAAGTCCTCTGCAATTATAAACTTCCGCATTATCTCCATTATAAAATATTAGTTTATCATAATATTCTATTGCCTTTTCATAATTTCCTGCATCGAATGCTTCTTCTGCTAATTTGTAAAAATCATTATCCATAATTTTATACCCCTTATTTATTAAAGTTATAATAATATAATTTTATAAAATATTATCATATTAATGTCAACATAATCATTTTAAATAAAATTTATTTAAATAAAATATTTATCAAATTAACATAATACAATTTTGACATTTGATTTTTTTTATAATAGGTATATTATATTAGCAAATTACAAATAAAAAATTCTTCTAATAAAATAAAGGCTTATATGAATATATTAGTTATTAATGGTCCAAATACAAATATGTTTGGAGTATCACAAACAAAAATTTTAGGAAATACAACTCTTGGAGATATTGAAAATAAGATAAAAGAAGCTGCTGGAAATGCTGCTAAAGTATCTTTTTTTCAATCAAATCATGAAGGTGCTATAATAGACAGAATACATAGAGCTTATGACGAAAGTATTGACTATATTATAATAAATGCTGGAGCCTATGCTCATACATCAATAGCAATAAGAGATGCATTCCTAGCAACTAATATACCTTTCATTGAAGTTCATATAAGCAATATTCATGCTAGAGAGGAATATAGAAATAAAAGTTATTTATCCGATATAGCGTTAGGAGTAATTACAGGTTTTGGAGACAATAGTTATATATTGGCTTTAGCTCATCTACTATCAATACAAAAAAGAAATAATTAAAAATATATTACGGAGTTTGATAATGTGTAAATTAACATTAAATAAAAGCGGTGAGAACAAAAAATTTGATTATGATGCTAGATTAGAAAGATTATTAAAATTAACTAAAGAAAATTTACTCATAACTAAAAATGAAAATATATTTTATCTTACAGGCTTCAAAGGAAGTGCTGGCTGGTTATTAATAAGCGAAGGCAAAAAATATTTATTTGTAGATTCAAGATACTGTGAGCATGCTACTAAAGTTACACATAAAACTACTGTTATACTTGTAGCAACAACTTATTCAGATGCTTTGGCTGAATTCTGTAAAGAAAATAACATAAAAGAAATACAAGTAGCTAAAAGCGGACTCTATCTTGCTGATTATGAGAATATAGTTTCTTCTATGGTTAATAATTCTATTAAAGTAGGAATAAGCAAAGCTGATGTGGATATTATACGTAATATAAAAGAAAAAGAAGAAATAAAAATAATAAAAGAAAATTTAAATAGAGCAGAAAAAGCTATGACTAAAATGTTAGCTTTTGTAAAAGAAGGCATAACAGAATGTGAATTAGCTGCAGAATTGGAATATCAAATGCGTAAAGAAGGCGGAGATAAAACTGCATTCGATACAATTTTACTTTTTGGAGATAGAACTTCACTTCCTCATGGTGTTCCTTCAGATAGAAAGTTAAAATTTGGTGATAATATACTTATGGATTTCGGCTTATCAAGAGATGGATATAAAAGCGACATAACTAGAACATTCTTCTTTGGAAAAGGCGAACACTTTGATGAAATGAGTAAAATATATAATATAGTAAGAGAAGCTCATAACAAAGGCATAGAAGCAATACATTCAGGAGTTTTTGGAAAAGAAGTTGATAATGTTGCAAGAGAAATCATCAAAAATAATGGATACGGACAGTATTTCGGACATGGATTAGGTCATAGTGTAGGACTTGAAATACATGAATCTCCTAGACTTTCCCCTCTTGTTGATCATATACTTGACGGCGGCTGTATTGTTACTGTTGAACCTGGAATATATGTTCCAAATTTAGGCGGTGTTAGAATAGAAAATATGGTTATAGTAACTAGAGAGGCTGGAATATCTATTAATAATACACCTACAGATTTAATTGTATTATAATAATATTGACATATTCTTTTCCATATAGTATTATTATTTATATAATACATTTTAATTAAAATTAAATAAATATTGTTGTGTAAAAATAAAAATATTTATTTAATAGCGGAAAATACTATGGCTAGAAGAAAGAAAAAATCATCACCTTTATTTATATTATTAATCTTAATAATAGCTGCAGGATACTATTATTATAATAATATATACGATAAAAAAGAGATAAAAAAAACTTCAAAAGAAACTGTTACAAGATACAATAGAGATGATTGGGGAAATTGGATTGATGAAGACAATGACGGACTCAATACAAGACATGAGGTATTAGCGAGAGAATCTTTAGTAAAACCTGTAATATCAAATAACAGAGTAATATCTGGAAAATGGTATGATAAATTCACTGGAAAATATTTTACTAATGCAAAAGATTTAGATATAGACCATTTAGTACCATTAAAAAATGCTTATATCAGCGGAGCAAGCAATTGGAGCGAAGAAAAGAAAAATAAATATTATAATTATCTAAAAAATGAAAATCATTTAGTAGCTGTATCAAAAGGTGCCAATCGTTCCAAAGGAGATAAATCACCAGTTGAATGGCTTCCACCAAATGAAGAATATCAATGCGAATATGTAAGAGAATGGTTTAAAATAAAAACTGATTGGGGACTTACTATTGAAGATGGTTTTGATGAAGTTTCTAACAGAGTTTGTAAAGGCAAATAATTATTATTTATTTTTATTAGTCATTATTATTGAAAATAAAATTTGTTATTATAGAAAAATTAGGTATAATTTAGTTATTATACCTAATTTTTCTATAATATCATTAATATAAATTATCTCTTAAAAATATATCTTCTAATATTTTCCTCATGTTCTTCATAAGTAACTGAGAAAGCATGTTTTCCTGTACCGTCAGCAACAAAGAAAATATAATCTGTATCAGCAGGATTTAAAGCTGCCTCTATAGCTTTTGCCCCTGATGAACATATAGGGCCTGGAGGAAGTCCTGTATTTTTATAAGTATTATAAGGGTGTTCCATACGTAAGTCTGCATATTTAAGATTAGGCTTTTCTATATAATCGCCTTTTACCAAAGTCATAGCATATATTGTAGTAGGATCCGCCTCAAGTCTTTTATCTATTTTTAATCTGTTATAATATACTGAAGATATAAGTTTAGGATCATCTAATGGTCCCATTTCTTTTTCAACTATAGAAGCCATAGTCAATACTTCATGAACAGTGTATCCCATCTTTTTAGCTCTTTCTTCTAAATCTGGGAACTGTTTGAATAAAGAATCTATCATATAAGTTACTAATACTTTTGTAGGATTACCTTTAACTATATAATAAGTAGATGGAAATATATAACCCTCTACACTATCAGAAGGTATATTGTATTTTTCTAATATTTCCTTACTATGACAAACTTCCAAAAATTCTTCTTTTGTAGTAAAACCCTGCTGTTCTAAAGCATGTCCTATTTCATATATATTCTTACCTTCCGGAATAGTTAATCTTACCATAGCTTGTTTACCGCTATTAAGATGCTTCATGATATCAATCATGCTCATCTCTCTATTAATTTCATAATATCCGCTTAAAAGTTTTCTATCATATTTTAGGTATTTAGCAGCTGCAACAAATAATTTAGAATTTCTAATAAGACCTTGTAATTCTAATTTTTTTGCTATTGTAGAAGCACCTTCTCCCTGTTTGATTTCAAAATATACTTTTTCTGAATCTCCTCCTACCGGACTAATCATATACTGCACAAATAGCACAGTTGAAACCGACACTATAGCAACAAGTATAAGTAATATGATAAATAACTTTTTCATTCTATTCTCTCTTTTATAAAAATATATAATTCAAAATTAATAAAACATTGTAAATATAACAGATAATTAATATATATGTAATAATTTTGTATATCAATAATTTTTATTATTTTTCTATATTTGAATGTATATCATTAATAGATACTTCTTTTTCTTCTCCGCTGTCCATATTTTTTAATTTGCACATTCCTCTTTTAAGTTCATCTTCACCAATTACAACAGCATATTTAGCATTTCTTTTATTTGCTGATTTGAATTGGCTTTTAACAGATTTACATGCAAAATCATAATCGCAGCTTATATTATTAGTTCTTAATGTCTGCATTATTTTTAATACTTCATTCTCAGTTTCTTTAAATGCCACAACAAAAGCATCAAGTCTTTCTGTAGATATATTATTCTGACTTTCTAATACGAGTAAAAGTCTTTCAATACCCATAGCACTTCCAACTGCAGGTACATCTTTTCCATTATTGAAAATACCAATTAAATTATCATATCTTCCACCTCCAAGTATAGCACTTTGAGAACCTAAAGCATTTGTCTGAACCTCAAAAGCAGTTTTTGTATAATAATCTAATCCTCTAACAAGCATTGGATCAACTGTAAAATTCTGTCCTATTCTTGTAAGTTCTTCGCATAATTTATCAAAATGCTCTTTACATTCATCGCATACATAATCATAAAATTTTGGTATATCTTTTATTGTTTCTTTGCATTTTTCATTTTTACAGTCTAATATTCTTAAAATATTGCCTTCATATCTTTTTTGACAAGTTTCGCAAAGTTCTTCTTTCCTGCTTCCTATAGCCTCTTTCAAAGCTTCATTATATGCACCTTTACATTTTGAACAGCCTACAGTATTAATTAATAAATTAACATTATCAATACCAAATTCTTTTAATACATTTATATTAAGGAGAATTATTTCAGCATCTATTAAAGGAGAAGAACCTCCGATACATTCTATACCAAATTGATTAAACTCTCTGTATCTTCCTTTTTGCGGACGCTCTGCTCTATACATTGTACCTAAATAGAATAATTTATTTATAGCATATTCATTTTGCATAGAATTTTCTACATAAGCACGAGCAACTGAAGCAGTACCTTCTGGTCTTAAAGTTAGAGAACGTCCTCCTCTATCTTCAAAGGTAAACATTTCTTTTCCTACAATATCAGTTCCCTCTCCTATTCCTCTTGTGAAAAGGTCTGTATATTCAAATAAAGGAGTTCTTATTCTTCCATATCCATAAAGTTTAACTATATTTTTTATTTTACTTTCTATAAATTCCAATCTTGCTGAAGAATCATAGAAAAAATCATTTGTACCGCGTGGTTTTTTTATTTCTAACATTTCACTATATCCTAATTTAATTTTTTTATTTTAATTTAAAACTTCTTCTGTTTTAGTACTTCCAGCTTTTGAAGTATTTTTTGGAGGCTCATAAATTGGTTTCACTTTATCAACAGCTCTTATGCCTCTTATCCTTTCTTCATAAGAAGGCATATCTGATAAATTTTTAAACATAGTAGAAGAATAATCCAATATTTGAGTATCTGCTGGTTTTGATGATAACACCTTTATAAACTCATTTCTCTGTGATTCATCAACAATACCCATTTTGCTTCTCCAATAAATCACTGTAGGATAATATCTATGATCCTCTGAAAGAGTAGAACCTACTTCAGCAAACATTTTATCTGCTTCATATAAATCATTATAAGCAAATAAATTAACTGCTCCTAAATAAAGTCTAGTTCTCATTAAAAGATTAGAATTATCTTTTTTATTATAAGCAAATGTCAAATCTGATTTTGCCTGAGCTGCAAATTCTGCAGATCTTCTTCCTTCATTCAAAAATCTTGAATAATAAGCAACACCTCTATAATAACTATATTCTTCTATAGATATTCCCATATATTCATTATAAGGATTAGTAACAAACCATTCTGTTGCTACTTTTGCTGGTCTTGATAATACTTTCCTTATTATTTCTCTAGTATTTTCTGCATTACCGTCATATTTATTAACTGGTGTAGTTTCCTTACCAACTGTTAAAGATACATCTTCTTTTTTTTCTTCATTCTCTTCAATTTCTTCATTGTTTAATAACTCTTCTTTTATGTCTTCTCTAATATCTTCAATTGTATCATTAGGGTTATTAATATTATTTGTTTCATTTGAAGGAATTGTCTGATCCTGTATTATTATAGAAAATAAGTTGTATTTATCTTTTTCTACTTTTACATGATTAGTATATAATTTATCACCAAAAGATATATAAGCATCATACATACCTTCAGAAACTTCTATAATAAAATTAGTAGAAACTTCTGTATCAAATGAATAATCTTCTATATCTATTCCTATAGGGCCATTATTTGGATTTTTATCTATCAAAATAGTTAATGGATATAAAACTGCATTTGTTTCTATATTAATATCATTAGTTTTATATTCAACTACTTCTGGATCTTCTATAACTACCTCATCAAGCACTTCTTTTTCAAGGGCTGGTATTCTTCTGTTTGAAGCATTTTCTGGAGTTTTTTCTTTTTTAGCTATATCCTGAAGCTGATCTAATTCTTCTTTTTCTTCCGGTTCTATATCAGCAGATACTAAATCTTCTTCAACTTCTTTTTTTTCTTCTATCTCTTTTTCTATATCTTCTATTTCTTTTGCTGGAGAATATCTTTCAAAAGTAGCAAATTTCTCACCTGTAAATGTAGAAAGCCCTTCTTCTTCAGGAAGTATAGGAATAGAATTCTTTATAAGTGTATATACGTCCATATTTGAAGTAGTCCATTCATAAACTTTTTGAGTCATATTTTCAGGAGTTTTCAAATTTTTCATCATTTCACTAATGCTTTTATTTTCGCCGGAAAAATAATCATATATTGTATTTTCAGGACTTCTTGCCAATATTTTTAATGTTTCATAATAACTTTCATAAACCATAGGAGTTATATAACTCAAGTACATAGTCCAATATATGGCAGTAGGATAATTAGGATTTGATGTTTTACAATTATCAGCATAATACTTAAATATTCTTGCTGGAAGTTCTTTATCACCAGGTAAAATAGTAAGTATACCGCCTATATATAAAAATGCTCTGTCATTATAAGAATAAACAGGATCATTAGGTAATTCTAAAGCCTGTCTGAAATCACTAGCTGCTCTATTAACATCTGTTCTAGCAGATTTAAATTTTACAAAAGATAAATATCTGCTTACTCCTCTATAAAAATCAAAAACATATCTATTAACTCCATATTCATCAGAATAAGAATTTTTCTTAAACCATTCTATAGATTTTTTAGGAGATTTATTTTGCAAATCTTCTATATATTCTGGAAATGTTACACCATTTTGAGAAAATAAAGGTAAAGATAATAGCAATATAAATGCAACAGAAATAATTTTTTTCATTGTTATCTCCAAATATTTTTATACTATCCTATAAAATATCGACATCTCTAAAAAAACTTAAGATATTTTACTATAAAAAAATATAATATCAAGCATCTTATCCTATTGCATTTTATACAAATAAAACAAAAAAATATCAAAGCTCATTAAATTTTAAATAACTATTCTATCATTGCCTTGACGTTTTAATAATTTTTCTCTTTCTAATGCATTTAAAAGAGGTATAACATACTTTCTTGAAAGACCTGTTTTCTCTTTAACAAATGCTATTGTTATTATATCTTTAGGTTTAGTATTTTTCATAATTAAATTTTTAACTCTGTTATAAACTTCTATATGATAATATATACCTTCTTCAAGATACATCGCCTGTTTCAAAGCTGATAATGCTTTTATATCTTTCATTCCATTTGGAAATACTTTTATGGCTTTTTCATCTAAACCGTTTAAATCTGCTTTTTTCAATTTATCAAGTAAAGCCTTTTGAGAATTTGTTAAATCTACACTTTGAGTAAATTTCTTATATATATTATTAAAAGGCATTATAATTTTATTTTGAACTAAATGATCTATAAAAGGTTTTGTAAATGCATTATCTATATTAAGATGATTTCTTATATCTTCAAAAGAAAATCCATCTTTTTTAGTTTCTATTAATTTTTTTGATTCTTCTAATAATTTATTCAAATAATCTTTTTTTACAAAATAATTTGCCAAACTAACAGCATAATCCGGTAATTTGCCATTTCCAACAGAATAACCATTAACAGACATAACTAAATCTGTATATCTGTCTCTTTTTACCTTACCCAAAAATTCTTGAGCATTATCCATTATATTTTTTCTTATTTGAGGAGTTGTTTTGCTTCCCCAAAATACATCGCCTGTACCTATTATAGTGCTTCCGCCATGGCTTATTAATATTCCTCTTTCCTTCCAAAATACTGCAATAGGCTCATCAAATTTTAATCTTATAAATCTATTATCTATTTCTCTTATATCAACATCTGTTTTTATTTTCTTGTCTGATTCATTATAAGCAGCTCTTTTGTACATAGGTATAATCTGAGCTACAACACATTCAGTACCAATAGCAAATTCTGCATTCTTAATTTTTTTCAAATATTCAACATCGCTATTATTAACAAGTTCCAATATTATTTCATCAGTTAAAAATACTGTTTCTTCCTTATCGCATAATAAATGCCCTCTTCTTATTTCTTCTTTCTTTATATTTTTTAAATTTATAGCTATACGAGAAGTGGCATATACTATTTCTCTATCTTCATGATATGATTGAATATTTCTTATAGAAACTTCTCTTTTTGTAGGATAATGTATCAAAGTATCATCTCTTTTAATACTTCCGCCTTTAATACTTCCTGTTATTGTTAAACCTGCACCTTTTATAGAAAAAACCCTATCAACATAAATATGAGTTTTTATATCATCTTCATATTTTTCTTTTAATAATATATCTGTTACTCTTTCTTTCAATAAATCTATATTAGTACCATTCATTGCTGATACTTTTACTATTTCTATATCTCTGTTAAATATTCTATATAAATTCTTTTTAATATCTTCTTCGCTCTCTTTCAATATATTTTCATCAACCAAGTCAATTTTATTCATTACGCATATAATATTTCTTATGCCAAGAGATAAAGCAACCTTAGCATGCTCCTCTGTCATGTTCATCCAGCCTTCACTAGCACAAACAACAAGCATAACTAAATCCAAGCTCCACATACCAGCAACCATATTTCTGATGAATCTCTCGTGTCCAGGAACATCTATTACACCTATAGTAATATCATCATTAGGCTTAAAAAATCCGAAACCTAAATCTATAGTCATCTCTCTTTTCTTTTCCTCTGGTAAACGCATCATGGCTATACCTGTAAGTGCTTTAATTAATTCTGATTTACCATGATCAACATGACCTGCTGTTCCTATGATTCTGTTCATACTATGAAACTCCTATTGTTGCTATGTTCGCCTTTTATTGTTGCTAATAAAAATTGTTCGCTAATTATTGTCTAGTAAATAAATTTACTAGACGCTCACAATTTTTATATTTAGCATTCTAATATAAAAAATTATTTATTATTGCTAGTGATAAAATAGCCTATAAATAACTGAAAACTTTCCTCATTAGTTATAAGCTGCTACTTTATCACTTTAAAAACATATACTCTTTATATTATTACTAATAATAATTGATTGCTCTCTGTATCCCGACAAAAACCCCAATAATCAAACTTGTCAGACAATCAAAATTTTATATTAAAAAATCATTATCTTTTATTTTTATTAAAACTTCTCTTACATAATCTATATCAGCATCATTTATTGTTATAACATATATTAGCACTGAATCTTTCTTTACTTTTGGTATAATAGGCACATCTAAATTATGCATAAACTTAATAACGGCTTTTATATCCTTAGGCTTAAAGCTAATTGCATAAGAAGGATAAAAAGTATCTGCCATAGCACCGCCTCCAGTTTCTACCATTTCCTCAGCAACTTCAAAACCTTCAATATTATCTATAATTTTTAAAGCTTTTTGTTTTATAATTTCTGGTTTAATTGCTAATAAAGTTTCACAATATCCTTTAAATTGACCTTCTGCATTTAATCTTTTTATAACACTTTTTTCTAATATAGAAAGAACTGTTTTACCGCATCTGAAAGCCCTCATCAAAGGATGTTTATATATTCTGTCTATATATTCTTTTTTACCAACTATGATGCCAGCCTGTACACTTGAAAACATTTTATCACCTGAAAAACATACTAAATCAACACCGCTTTTCAATGCTGCTTTTATATGTTCTTCTTCCGACATACTTTCATCAAATATTCCAGCACCTTCATCATAAACTAATGGTATATTATTTGGTATAGCGTCTCTTATCTTTTTAAATGATGGATGCTTTACAAATCCTCTAATTTTGAAATTTGATGCATGCACTTTAAGTATCAATGCAGTATTTTCTGTTACAGCTTCTTCATAATCTTTTAAAGTTACTATATTAGTAGTACCTATCTCTACAAGTTTAGCTCCAGCTTCCCTAAGTATATCCGGAATTCTAAAACCTCCGCCTATTTGTACCTGCTCGCCTCTTGAAACTATTACTTCTTTATCTTTAGCTAAAGTTTTTAATATTAAAAATACAGCAGCAGCATTATTATTAACAACTAATGCATCTTCTGCACCTGTTAATTTAGCTAAAAGAGAATATAAAAATTCTCCTCTTACTCCTCTGCCTTCATTATTGATATTATATTCAAGATTATTGCTTGATATATTTAATTGTTTAACTTCGTCCCAAATTTCTGCATCTATAGGAGAACGTCCCAAATTGGTATGCATAATAGTGCCAGTTGCATTTATTACCTTTTTTATTGGCAGATTAGATTTCTGTTTTATTTTCTTTTCACATAATTTAATAATATCTTCTTTAGTGTATGAAGCATTAGGTTTATTTTTTAATTCTAATCTTAATTTGTCTAAAGTATCACGTATAATATCAGCAACTATAGGACGGGAAAGAATTTTATGATATGGTTTGATAGAATCATGTTCTAATACAGTATTGGTTTGTACTAAATTAAATTTGTTATCCATTTAAGCCCCTTTTTCTAAAATTAAAAATATATAAAATACAATTCAAGATAAGAGACTATTAATTATTAGTAATTCAATCATACTATAACTTTTATAATCGCTTATTTATCGGAAGAGGCAGGAGTTGAACCTGCCAACGCTGCTATAGCGTCCAACGCTTTTGAAGAGCGCGGAGCCCACCGGGACTCATCTACCTCCAAGCAATCCCTATAATATATCATTTTTAATTTTATGTCAATTTATTAATATTATTTAATTTAATAAATTTAAAAATATTGCAAATTATAATTAAAATATTAAAATAAATCAAAAACTATATATAGGTTGATATATTATGAAAATAGCGATTCTAGGCGGTACTTTTGATCCTCCTCATTTAGGACATTTAATATTAGCAGATACTGTTATAACTAATTGTAATTATGATAAAGTAATTTTTATACCTGCTAAAATTCCTCCTCATAAAAATATAAGCGGAAAAGTTTCAAATGAAGACAGACTAAATATGCTTAAACTTTCAATAGAAGATGATGAAAGATTTTTATTAGATGAATATGAACTTAATAACGATGGAGTTTCATATACTATCAATACATTAAACTATCTATATAACAATTACAATATTGAAGGAAAAATTGGTCTTATAATAGGTGCTGATTTAGTAAGAGATTTTGATAAATGGAGAGAACCTGACAAAATAGCTGAAATATCTGATATAACTGTTGTTAACAGAGAAGATGACAAAAACCTATACAAAAAACATATTGATAAATATAATATTAAAGTAATAATGGCTCCTCGTATAGATATATCATCAAGTCTTATAAGAAACAGAATAAAAGAAAATAAAGGATTCAGATACTTTGTAACAAATAAGGTATATGAATACATAAAAGAAAAAAAATTATATTTAAATTAATTTATCATTCTTAATCAAATATAATCATATTTAATAAAAAAGGAAAATAAAATGAGATGCACAAAAATAATATTAACAATATTCTTTGTGTTAATAAATAGTCTATATTCGTACGAAATGTATTTATTAAGCGGCCCTACTGGTATAGGCGGATTAAAAATGATGAAAGATTATAAAGGTATAGATATAAAAACAGTAAATGCCCCAAATAATATGCTTTCATTAATAGTAAAAGGACAAGCTGATATTGCTGCTATTCCTGCAAATATGGCTGCTATAATTTTTAATAAACAATTAGATTATAAGGCAATAGCTGTTATATCTGAAACTAAACTTTTTATAGTATCTGCAAACAATAAAATACAAACTATAAATGATATAAAAAATAAAACTATATATTGCGGTACAAAATTAGCTGCTCCTGATTTAATGCTTCAATATTTAATATCAAAAGAACAAATACCAAATGTTAATATTAATTATTCTTTCAGTAATCCAGATTTAGCAAAAGCAGTTGCATCAAGAAATGCTGATATAGCTATATTGCCTGAACCTTTCTTGTCATCAGCAATGCTTGAAAATAAAGATGTTAATATAGTTGTGGAAATGTCTAAATATGTTGATAATTATCCTGTTGCCATACTTATAGCTAAAGGAACTTTTATAAATCATAATAAAGCATTATTACAAGATATTTTAAATGAATATAAAAACTCTACTGAATATATCTTAAACAATAAAAATGAAATAGAAAATCTATTAGCAAATTCATCTATGATAATTAATGCTCAATCAGTAAATTATGGATTAAACAGAATGGGATTAACTTTTTATGATGGCGGTAAAATGAAATTCGCTTTAAATAATTATTATAACTTCTTATTTAATTTTGATAAAAAACTAATAGGAAATAAAATACCTTCAGATGATTTTTACTATATAGAAAAGTAATCGATATATACCTAAACAATTATATTTTGTCAAAAATAAATTTATATTTTTGTTTTTATATCTGGGGATTTGCCAACAACGCTGTGTGCTTCGCAATACCCCAGTTCTTTTACCGAGTAGGTACCTTTCGGTATTGATATAAAAGAACCTATATCCTCGACAGGCTCAGATACACTTCGCGAATGGCTATATTTTAGCTTAAATTAATAGTTTATATTACATGTAAAACAAAATTAGTTTGATTTAATACTAATTCCTATCCTTGCACTTTTTGGTTCTTTTTGCGGCGGGAAAAAGAACAATAAAAACATTGACAAACTTAAAAATTTTCAGTATATACCTAAACAAATATACTTTGTCAGAAATAATTTTTTTAATTTTAAATATTTGCAGGGCTTTGCCCCGCACCCTAGTTCTTTTATTGGTATAAAAGAACCAAAAGAACTGCATTTTAGTATAAATTTAGGATATATCCTATATTTAATAAGTATTTTTAAAATATAAAGTTCTAGCAATTGCGTTTGCCGTAGGCAGCAACTTTGGCGAAGCCCGCAGAGCGTGTGCGGCAAAAAAGTTGATAATTCTATATAAAGTACATCGGTTGACAAAGTTAAAAATTTTCAGTATATACCTAAACAACTATATTTTGTCAATTTTC